>JBAZHY010000408.1:0-3007 GCA_041652175.1 Pedobacter sp. | reverse complement strand
GGCCGGGTTCAAAAGACTCGATCTATAGTGTATTAATGCCAAGGTTTCAGGATAATATGAAGAAATTTTCTGAAGCTGCATTTAAGTTTGTTCAGGAAAATAAAGACAATCTTGCCGGCTTCTTTGCAGCCGGAAATATCGATCAAACCCAGTATGAGAAGGAGCTGATCGCCTATGCTGAAGATATTAAAACGAAATTTCCTGACAACAGGGCTGTACAATCATTTGTTGAACGAATGATTTCCATTAAACCCGTTTCAGTAGGTCAGCTTGCACCTGATTTTGAATTGCCTGATGCGGAGGGCAAAAATCATAAATTGTCTGATTTCAGAGGGAAATATGTATTGCTTGATTTCTGGGCTTCCTGGTGTGCCCCCTGCCGCGAAGAAAATCCGAATATTGTCAAGCAATTTGAAACGTTTAAGAACAAAGGTTTTACTGTTCTGGGTGTTTCACTTGATGAGAACAAAGCCGACTGGCTCAAAGCAATTAAGGATGATAAGTTGAACTGGCCTCATCTTTCAGAGTTAAAACGCTGGGACGGTAAGGTTACTTTATTGTATAAGGTGGAAGGTATTCCGGCATCTTTCCTCCTGGATCCTCAAGGCAAAATAGTTGCAAAAAATTTAAGGGGTGCTGATTTACAACAGTTTCTGGAAAAAAATCTCAATTAAAGTTCTTATATTGTGTATAGCATGGTTTACAATTTCTTAATAAATGCTTAATGATTTAATAGGACTGTCAGCTTATCTTTACATAAAATTAATCTTTATATGAGTACGGCTAAGCACAAAATTCTGATAGTTGATGATGAACCTGATATCAGGGAACTGATTGAATATAATCTGAAGAAAGAGGGATATCAGGTATATACCGCTTCTAACGGTCAGGAAGGAGTTGCAGAAGCCAAGCGAATTTTACCTGATCTGGTTATTCTTGATATTATGATGCCTAAGATGGATGGTATTGAGGCTTGTCGTATTCTGAGATCAATGAATGAATTTAAGAATACTTTCATGGTATTCCTTACTGCCAGAAGTGAAGAGTATTCTGAAATTGCAGGATTTAATGTGGGGGCAGATGATTATATCGCCAAACCTATTAAACCCAGAGCCTTAACCAGTCGTATCAATGCTATTTTAAGACGTAATGTTCACTCAGAAAATCATGTCGAAAATAAAGTTGAAATCGGTGATCTTGTTATTGACCGTGAAGCATTTTTAGTGTTCCGTAATGGGGAGCGTATTGTACTCGCCAAAAAGGAATTTGAACTCTTGTATCTGCTGGCATCTAAACCGGGTAAAGTATATACCCGTGATGTCATTCTTAAAAATATCTGGGAAGATTCAGTTGTAGTAACCAACCGTACAATTGATGTACATATACGTAAGCTTCGCGAGAAGCTGGGTGATAACTATGTCAGTACAGTAAAAGGGGTAGGCTATAAATTCGAATTGAAGTAATTTCAGGCATTTGAAAGCTTCAGCCGGATTTATTCTTAACTTTGCATTTTAATTAAAAATTTGTGAAGTTTCCCAAGTTTCAGGACTTAATCCTTTTTGAAGACGAAAATCTGATCGTCGTTAATAAACCTGCATTTCTGAGTTCACTTGATGACCGAGAGGGTGGAGAGAATAACCTTTTACGGATGGCGAAGCAGTATTCTGATGATGCCCAGATCTGCCATAGATTGGACCGTGAAACATCAGGGGCACTGATCATTGCTAAAAATCCGGCAACTTACCGCTTTATCAGTATGCAGTTTGAACACAGAAAGGTAAATAAGGTATATCATGCTGTTATAAATGGTACGCATATTTTTGAAGATCTGCATGTAGATCTTCCCATCTTAAACCTTGGAGCAAAGAATGTGGCTATCAGTAAGCAGGAGGGAAAAGCCGCAGAAACTATATTTAACTCTTTAAAATATTATAAGCATTATACCCTGGTAGAATGTCGCCCGATTACAGGTAGAATGCATCAGATAAGGATACATCTGGCCTCTCAGCGTGCAAACATTGCCGGAGATGAGATGTATGGCGGAAAGCCTGTTTATCTTTCTGAAATAAAGAGAGGATACAGAATAGGAAAAGATCAGGAAGAGCTGCCCATCATGAAACGCTTTGCTTTACATGCCAGGCAAATTACATTCAAGGTTGATGAAAAAACAGAGATGACTTTTGAAGCTCCTTATCCTAAGGATTTTGCTACTCTTCTTAAGTTACTGGATAAGTTTGATTCTTAATTTTTAAGGCTTAAAGCTTCATAAAAAGAGGCCACAGCTTCCCAGTCGGGGTCTTTTTCAAAAGAAATTGATTCAAGCCTGTTTTGATAATCAATTTTGATAAGTTCCAAAGCCTCTTTGGCCTTTTGCATATCCTGCTCTTTTATATAAAGCAGAATATCCCTGTAACCATTCATGGTAGTTGTACCTACAAAACAAAATGTACCTAACTCTTTGCTTAATTCAGAAATGATTTCTGTTTGAAGCCGGTTAAAGATCTCTGTCTCTTTCCCGTCGGGATGCCCGTCTTTATTTTTCATCATGGTATTGACCATGATGAAAAGGGATAAAGGATATGATTCTTTTTCTTTAAAGTCGATATATCTTTTATTGATTGTGGCCAGACAAGGTTTACCTTCTGCTTCAAACATTAGCTGGCCAAAGCTTGGCTGATTGCCGGGAACTTCAGTTTTTAAATTAATCGGTTCCATCTTTTTATTCTGTGAGCAGGACAACAGAGGAAGAAAACAAATCAGAACAAGGTGGGCAATTTTCATATTGTCAAAAAAGTATCGGATATAACCTCAATATCCTAATATTTTTAAAACCTGCTTGCTGTTTTGTTCTTCACCAAATACCTCAAAGTTGAAGGTCTCATCACGGTTTCTACGAATAATAACATGTTTTGGTGAGGGCAGCAGACAATGATGAATACCGCCATATCCGCTTAAAACCTCCTGATAGGCACCGGTATGGAAAAATCCAATATATTGGACCTTCCGG
>JBAZHY010000407.1:0-3032 GCA_041652175.1 Pedobacter sp. | reverse complement strand
GCTTCTGCAAATGAGAATAGAGTATTGTCAGAAGGAATATTATTTATAACTGTACCAATTCACCAATACGATTAAATTGGTGAATAAAAAGGCATGGTAGCATTAGTAAATTACCTTCCAAAAGTGAGTTCCTTTTGAAATAATTTCGAATATTTACGTCTATCAAATTTATAGAGTTTAGCTGCACGGTAAGAAACGCCCTTTTGCTTTTCGTCTAGCTCTTTAAGAATGCCATAGTTTAACATTTTCTTCCTGAAATTTCTCTTATCCAGTTTTTTATTGAGAATCACTTCATAAAGATTCTGAAGTTGTGTAAGCGTAAATTTTTCCGGTAAAAGTTCAAATGCAATAGGCTGGTAACTAATCTTATTTCTAATCTTTTCAAAACCCTGTGCAAATATCTTTTCATGATCAAAAGCAAGTTTAGGAAGGTCTTTAACCGGTATCCATACAGCTTTAGATGCGTAATTACTCACCG
The DNA here is from genome assembly GCA_041652175.1 of Pedobacter sp. Lineage (GTDB taxonomy): Bacteria > Bacteroidota > Bacteroidia > Sphingobacteriales > Sphingobacteriaceae > Daejeonella. The sequence goes on along the minus strand of JBAZHY010000407.1, from coordinate 2,554 downwards.
GTTTAAGTTCCTTATTTCCGGAAAGTCTGAGCATCGCATAGTAAGCTACAGTAATTACCCTCCCCTGAGGATGTCTGTTTACATCTCCAAAAGTATAGAACTGATCCATATAGATCCCTCTTAATCCGGTCAGTTCATATAATATCCTCTCAGCAGCATGATCAATACTTTCATCCTGCTCAACCATATAACCAGGAAGTGCCCACCAATTTTTAAATGGTTCCTCATTTCTTTCGATCAAAAGAATTTTTAATTCTCCTTCATCGAATCCGAAAATTACGCAGTCAATGGAGAATACTGAATCAAACTTGGGTAAAAGCGTTTCCAAAATATCGATTTAAAAAACTAAATATATAAGGTTTAGTCATAATTGTGTGAAAAAAGATGTAAAAATTACTTAGTGTAAAAAATACACACTATATTCGTATATTATTAATATAAATCGATCTTGAGGAAGATAAAAAAAATAGGAGTTTTTACATCCGGTGGTGATGCACCTGGCATGAATGCTTGTATAAGGGCAGTTGTAAGAACAGCTATCTTCCATGGAAAAGAAGTGACTGGGATCAGAAGAGGGTATCAAGGAATGCTTGAAAGTGACTTCTGGAATATGGACGCCCGTTCAGTTGGAAACATTATTCATCTGGGTGGAACTATACTTAAAACTGCCAGATGTCTTGATTTCATGACTGATGAAGGCACTGAAAAAGCATACAAAAGTCTAAGATCTGAAGGAATAGATGCTCTTGTTGCCATAGGTGGGGATGGTACGGCCAGAGGAGCTTTACGTTTATCCGAACGTTTCGACATACCAATTATGTGCATTCCGGGGACTATAGATAATGACTTATATGGGTCAGATTTTACTATCGGTTATGATACTGCGACCAATACTGTGATCGAAGCAATAGATAAAATCAGGGATACAGCTGCTTCGCATAATCGTTTATTCTTTGTAGAAGTAATGGGTAGAGATTCCGGATGCATTGCATTAAGAGCTGGAATTTCAGGAGGTGCCGAAGCTGTACTTTTACCTGAAGTCGAAACAGGTATAGATGATCTGATTAGTAAACTTTCCACTGATGTAAAAAATAAAAAAACCTCAAGTATCGTTATAGTAGCTGAGGGCGACAAAAGTGGGGGTGCCTATCAGTTAGCACAACGTGTAACAGAAAAATTTGATTATTACGACGTCAAAGTCACTATATTAGGGCACTTACAACGCGGAGGAAGTCCGAGCAGTTTTGACAGGGTACTTGCCAGTCGGTTGGGTTATGCAGCAGTAAATGAATTGCTGCAAGGAAACACAGGTCACTTGGTAGGCTTACGTGGAAATACTGTTGTATTAACTCCTCTTAATGAGGTATTAAATTCTTCTAAATTCAATTTGGAGGAGGATTTAATGGCAATGGTAAGTGTTTTATCTATTTAATTATGATTGCAGTAGTTTATAGTGGATCAAGGTATGCTGATTGGAAACTGGCTGAAAAAGGGAAAATAATTTCTGAGTTTAAAACCACAGGAATTAACCCATTTTTTAATAATGAGAATCATATCAGACAGTTTCTGAATAAAAATGCACAATTAATAAACAATGCTGAAAAGATCAAGTGGGTATATTTTTTTGGAGCTGGTGCATCATCAAAAGAACGTCAGCTAATTGTTACCAACGCCCTGACGGAATTTTTCAGATATAGCAAAGTTGTTGTTGAGCATGATCTTAAAGCAGCCGCTTTGGCTACCTGTGGCGATACTCCGGGAATCATAGGAATTATGGGTAGCGGATCAAATGCCGCTTATTTCGATGGCAAAAAAGTTATAGAAAATAACTTTGGATTAGGTTATATCCTTGGTGATGAAGGATCTGCAAACTGGTTAGGGAGAAACTTATTGAAAAGCTTCATGAGTGAGCAGCTCCCTGCAGAATTTGAAGGAAGGTTCAAAAAGAAATTTGATCTGGATAGAACACAAATTTTAGATAAGGTTTACAGGCAAGCACAGCCTGCATTATTCCTGAGTTCGTTTTCTGATTTTCTAATTGAGAACCGGACCGATGAATTTGTTAAGAAACTCGTTTTGAAAGGCTTTGATATGTATTTCAAAGCCTATATATTACCATTAAACAAACAGTATCCTCATGCTCGATTGCATTTTGTTGGGACTGTTGCAGCGGGATTTCAGGAATATCTCAATGAAACTGCACTAAATAATGGTTTAACAATCAGCTCTGTCATAAAGGAGCCTATTTATAACTTATTAAAATATTACTCTAATAAAAATTAACAAGATGAAAATTGGAATCAATGGTTTTGGCCGTATTGGACGTTTAGCTTTCAGAGCTGCAATTGAAAGAGAAGGAATTGAGGTAGTTGGAATCAACGACCTTGTCGAGCCTAATTACATGGCCTACATGTTAAAATATGATTCAACTCATGGTCAATTTAAGGGCACTGTGGAAGTTGAGAACGGACATTTAGTAGTTAACGGTAAGACTATTCGTGTTACTGCTGAAAAAGATCCGGCTAATCTGAAGTGGGATGAAGTGGGTGCTGAA
>JBAZHY010000406.1:0-3032 GCA_041652175.1 Pedobacter sp. | reverse complement strand
AATCCTTCCTACGCAGGAATGCATACATGCAGGCACTAAACCGGCTTCAAGCCTTGGATAACAGAGAATACATTTTTCAGACTTGCCGGTATGCCAATTATAATATGATTTTTTATATGGACAGGCAGTAACACACATACGCCAGGCCCGGCATACCTCCTGGTTGATCAGCACTACGCCGTCTTCTCCTCTTTTGTAGATGGCACCCGAAGGGCAAGCTGCAACACAGGCTGGATTGAGACAATGATTGCAAATTCTGGGCAGGTAAAAAAATGCCATTTTCTCCAACTGAAACATGACTTCCTGTTCTGCAGCAGAAAGATTTTGCAAATTCGGATCGTTGCGGGCAAAGTCAGGAGTTCCACTCAGGTCATCATCCCAGTTAGGACCCATTTTAATATCAATAGGCTCACCGGTAATAAGTGAAACAGGCCGTGCAGTTGGCTGATCATCGCCTTCAGGCGACTCAATCAGATCCAGATATTTATAAGTAAAAGGTTCGTAATAATCGTCAATAACAGGCAGGTTCGGATTGTAAAAAATATTTGTCAAACCGCGTCTTTTACCTGCACCTTTCAATGAGACTTTCCCGTTTTTCATTTCCCATCCACCTCTGTAAATTTCCTGATCTTCCCATTTGGTGGGATAACCGGTACCGGGCTTAGTTTCAACATTGTTCCACCACATATATTCCGCACCTTTGCGGTCAGTCCAGATATTTTTACATGCAACCGAGCAGGTATGGCAGCCGATACATTTATCCAGATGAAAAACCATTGATATTTGTGAACGAATATTCATATTATTCTGAGGTTAAAGGATTAGGATCGATTTGTACAAAGTATTTCAGGAAATTCAGAAATTGTTCAATAAACTTCAGATAGGGTTCAATTGCCTCATTCCAATTTTCTATTTCTTGTAGCTTATACATAAAATATTGTTTTTAATGTTCTATCTCAATACGCAATACGCAATACCAATATCTATCCTACCATTCCAGTTTATCCATTTTCTTCACGATCACATGAGTATCACGCTGCGGCGCAATTGGCCCCCAATAATTAAAATGGTAGGAAAACTGTCCATAGCCACCACTGAGATAATTAGGCTTGAGGTGGGTTCTGGTCACACTATTGTTTCCTCCGCCCCTCCTTCCCCCACGGAGCTGTGATTTTGGAATTCCGACAGTTCTCTCAACCGTATGATATACAATACAACTTCCGGGGGCGACCCTGGAACTCACGCAGGCCCTAGTTACATAAACTCCATGGTCATTATGCACCTCTACCCAGTCATTATCCTTGATACCTAATGTTTCTGCATCTGTTTCACTTAACCAACAAGGTTCGCATCCCCTGGAAAGAGTCAGCATTCTCAGGTTATCCATATAAGTAGAATGGATATGCCACTTACCATGCGGAGTAAGATAATTTAGGGCCAGTGCTTTTCCCTCCTTCCAGGTTTCCCGCAAATCACCATAAACTTCAGGCCTTGGAGCCGGTTTGTAGGTAGGAAGGTGTTCACCATGGGCTATATAAAGTTCATGATCAAGATAAAAGTGTTGTCTGCCGGTAAGTGTTCTCCATGGAACCAGACGTTCTACATTATAGGTATAGGCCGAGTATGCTCTTCCATCGTTCATTAAACCCGACCATAGAGGTGATGTATTATACCTCCGGGGCTGTGCGACAATGTCCTGAAAACGAAACTTTACATCCTTACTTCCTTCACCCAGATCAGCCAGTTTAAGTCCGGTTTTCTTCTCCATATTTTTGTAAGCTTCAACATTCAGCTTACCGTTAGTAAGCGTCGAAAGATGCAATACTGCATTAGCTGCCCAAACGTCTTCCTGAATGGATGGCATCGTCTTTCCTTCATATTTTCTATTTGGAAAATGATTGGAATTGCACATCTCGTCATATTCATCCTTACAGAAATAATGATTGCCATGGGCCCCTAAGCCTTTTTCCCGGATGCCTTCACCTAGCGTAATAAACTTTTCATAAAGCTGTGTATAATCCCGTGTTATAATTGAAAATTTTGGCATTGTTTTTCCGGGTATGGCCTCACATTCACCCTTGAACCAATCTTTAATAACAGGTTGTGATATTTCATCGGGCGTATCATGTGAAAGAGGGGTCATCACAATATCCCTTTGTGGTTCAGCAAGATGCTCCTTTGCCATTTCACTCGTTGCCTTTGCAAGGTTTTTGAAAATATCCCAATCAGTTTTTGATTCCCAGACCGGAGCAATTGCCTGACTTAAGGGATGAATAAAAGAGTGCATGTCCGTTGTGTTCAGGTCATTTTTTTCATACCAGGATGCAGCCGGAAGCACAATATCAGAATAGAGGGCAGATGAATCCATACGGAAATTCAAATCCACTACCAGATCCATTTTCCCTTCCGGGGCTATTTCATGCCATACTACTTCCTCTGTATGTTCATCTGAATCCTTTCCAATGGAATTATGGTGAGTTCCCAGATAATGTTTTAATGCATACTCAGTACCTTTCATACTTCCGTGAATGGCATTACCACGCCAGATGTACCATACACGCGGGAAATTTTCCTCAGCATCCGGATCATTTATAGCGAATTTAAGATCTCTTGATTTGAGCCGGTCAACAGTATGTTTTATAAGTTCTTTATCTGTTTTAGCACCATCTGCCTCGGCATTTTTTACGACATTCAGCGGATTTTCATTGAACTGCGGATAGTACGGCATCCACCCATTTCGTACAGAAGTGAAAATACTGTCGGCAGTATGCTTTTTAGTCAATTCGTTTTCAGGAACCGCATTGTAATGTGAATGACGTCCATCATAACGATACTGGCAGGTATTGATGTAATGCCACAGTGGCGTTTGCTGAAGCCTCGAGGCTGGCACCCAATCTTTTGCAAAGGAGATTCCTCCCCACGAATCGACAGGTGCTAATTTCTCCTGCCCTACATAGTGATTCATGCCCCCACCATTTTTACCAACACAGCCGGTTAAGGCAAGAGTCATGGCCGCAGAACGGTAAATCAAA
>JBAZHY010000405.1:0-3040 GCA_041652175.1 Pedobacter sp. | reverse complement strand
TCAGTTTAAAGGTAACCGGTGAGTTGATGTAACCTCCGGTAGGTGCACCGTAAACGATTTCGCTAAGGCCTTCTTTCAGGCTGATTACTTTATTTCTGTTTGCTGAGAAGTTCAGACTGGCATCCCATGTAAAATTCTTCGTTTTAATTGGCGTTCCACCTAAAACAAGCTCTATACCTTTATTTCTGATTGTTCCTGCATTAATGGATGCGGTAACATAACCGGTGGTTGAAGATATTTGGGCTCTTGTAATCTGATCCTTACTCAATGAATAGTAGTAAGTGAAGTCGAAACTTAAGCGGTTTTTAAGAAAGGCCATTTCAAGTCCTGCCTCATAGGTATCAGTAAACTCAGGTCTCAGGTTGATATCTCCTAAATTTGAGGCAATGGTTAATCCGGTTGATCCGGTTGGTAATCCGGTGTAATTGGAAAAACCGGTAGAGGTTGAATAAGGAGCTGCATCCTTACCAATTTGCGCATATGATAACCTTAACTTACTTTGCCCTATAAATTCAGGTAGTTTGATATTGTCTGAAAATACATAGCTCAAACTTGCTGAAGGATAGAAGAAAGATCTGTTATCTGCAGAAAGGGTAGAGGTGATGTCATTTCTTCCGGTTACTGTCAGAAATAAATAATTCTTATAATCAAAGGTTGCTTCACCAAAAAATCCATTTGAACGGTATTCAGTTTTGCCCTGAGAGATTAAAAAGTTCTTTGCATTGACCAGTCTGAAATCATTGTAGATACTCAGAACACTTCCTAAAATTCCTGCATCTTCAATTTTTTTGTCATACAGTTCATAACCCAAACGCAGTGTACCGTTGATATTTTTGGTAATCTGTTTGGTTGCAGTTGCAAGGAAAGTTGAGTTGATTGCCCGGTAATGGGTATTGTAGTCTCCTACAAAACCATCAGCATTATCATAAACGGCTTCACCCTGAATTCCCATTCTTCCGGGAGCAGTACGTTTACGGTTATCAGTATAGGTATCAACACCAAGACGATAATTGAAGTTTAACCAGCTTGTCGGAGCGTAGCTAAAGTTTGTACCGGCAATGAAGCGGTTAACATTATCCTTAAGTCTGTTTGTGGCAGCTCCGAAGATCGGGTTGTTGGTTCCGGTATACTTTTGGGTGCCATTAGGATTAATGTAATCTCTTACATCCCAGCGGCCTGAGAAATAAGTTAAACTCTCTCCGTAACGATCTGCATCATAGCGGTAACCTCCTGAATTATTGAAACTCATGTTCATTCCAGCCATGAATTTCGGACTGATTTTAAAATCAGTATTTAACCTTGCTGATAAATTCTGGTAATCGGTAAACGGTAACATTCCATCATGATTGAACTGAGATACTGAAGTGAAAAACTTTGCAGCATCAGATCCTCCGCTAACCGAAACGGTATTTCTGATCTGGCTACCGGTATCGAAGGCTCTTTTATAATTGTTATAAATGAAATCGGGATGGGTTGGATCGATAGCTTTTGCCTCAGCAATAGTCGGACCCCAGGCCGGACCAAGACCTATAGGTACCTAGTTTCCTAAAATGCCCGCAGTATACTCTTGTTGTATAGCAGGGGTTTTGTTTATGTTTTCAAAGCCATAAGTACTTGAAAAATTAGTATTAACACCTGTTCCTTTGCCTTTTTTTGTAGTAATTACTACCACTCCGTTTGATCCCCGAAGCCCGTATAATGCAGTTGCAGCTCCCCCTTTCAGGATATTGATGGTTTCAATATCATCCGGATTAATATCAGAAATCCTGTTACCTACCGATCTTACATTGTACCCTGAACCGGATCCCTGGGTAGATGTTGAGTTATCGATCTGCACTCCGTCAATAACATAAAGCGGATCGTTTGATGCAGAAGCATCAATGGAGTTAATACCCCGGATACGAATGTTTGCACCTTGTCCCGGGCCTCCACCTACACTTGAAATGGTTGCTCCGGCAACTTTACCCTGAAGTGCATTAAGTACGTTTGGTTGACGATTAATATTCAATTCTTCGGCTTTTACTCCCTGAGCAGCATAACCAAGGGATTTTTGCTGACGGGCAATTCCGAAACCAGTAGTGACAACAACCTCTTCCAGTTGCTTACTGTCAGTATTCATTGAAACGTTAATTGTGGTTTGCGTGCCAACGCGCACTTCCTTTACTGAAAAACCGATAAAGGTGAACACGAGGGTAGCCTCATTGTTTGGAACCTGAATCCGATAGTTACCGTTTGGGTCGGTGGTAGCCCCGGCACTTGTTCCTTTTACTCTTACGCTTACTCCCGGAAGTGAACTTCCATCTTCCGCGATGGTAACTTTTCCGCTTATCTCCCTCACCTGTGCATTTGCAGTCAGGTTCAGGATCAATAAGAAGGGCAGAAAAAATAGTGTATAGATTTTTTTCATAAACTTGATAATTTGTGAATAATAAAAAAAGCAGAAAAATTAACAGGTAAACACGATTTCATTAAAAAATAAAAATTCAAACCATAAAATGATATATCCGAATCTATTCGGGAGTATTCAGATTAGTAAAACGAAGCGAAATAGTTATAATTAGTTAATGCCCAGGGGCTAATTGTAAATCTAATTTACTACCTTATTTCAAATAAAGAAATAACTCAGACTTTATTTATTCAGAGAAATATGTATGAATAAGGATTAATAGGGGGAAGTCAGCACTGATAAAATTAATATCAGGTAATCAAAGCTTAATTAAAGCAAACCCGGTAGAATAAAAAAATAGACATTAGAGATATAGTATTTTCTGGTTGCTATCCTTTTTGTGGGTACAGATAATCTTGAATCTGTATATTTAAATATTGATATTCAGATGTTTATAGATTGATCCCGCGTTAATTAATATATTCCCTGTCTTCCTCGCTCAGATTTGATTTAGGTTTGAAATGGTTATTTTCTTCAGGGCTTTCATCTTCTGTATCCATTTCGTAATTAGCTGGGATCTTCTTTTTACCCGGGCGGCCTGCCATATAACCGAGTATAAGACCCAGAACAAACATGGTCCCGAGTATTGTTAAT
>JBAZHY010000404.1:0-3047 GCA_041652175.1 Pedobacter sp. | reverse complement strand
GGTTCCTCTGAAATGTCTGAACGATTTGAAGTAGCGATAATTCATTCCTGCCTGAATATCCCCCTTTTCAAAATTACTATGAGTCATGTCGGCAGAACACACTCCAAAATGTCTGATTGAAACACATCCTTGTCCATAACTTTGTTGAAGACCAATAATCAGAAATAAAACGAGTACAATTTTTTTCATAGGCATTGAGGGTTTAAAATGAGTTCCGGACAGGATGATTCATCTTGTCCGGAAGTTTTCAAAATCAAGTCTAATGAAAAAAAGTGAATTATGAGGTAAAAGCTATTAATGTTTAATCATTTTGCTTTACCGGTAGCAATCCGGAATAAAGACCAGCCCATAAACAGGAAGAACAAGAAGCCCATGATCTGATATCCTCCGGCTCCTAGTGATTGAACCAGATGTTCCTCCATATTCAGGCTTCCAATAGGTCCTGCTGTCGATTCAAAAGCCATCAGAAATGCATAAATAACACCCATCAAAGCACCACCTGCAACTAATCCTGTGGCGAATAAATTACCTTTTCCAAGTTCATCATCTTCTGCTGGACCATTTTTTTTCTTGTTTCTCCAGTCAACCAGCCCTTTGATTGCACCACCGGCAAATATCGGCAGGGTAGTAGAGAGGGGTAAATAAGCGCCTACTGCAAAAGAAAGTGATTTAACACCGCAAAGTTCAATGGTTATGGCCAGAAAAACCCCGACAAGCACAAATTGCCAGTCGAGGTTGAATGAAAGTAATCCTTTGATCAGGGTTGCCATTAATGTTCCCTGAGGGGCAGGATAAGTTTCAGTACCGATGGCATGTTTGATTCCCTGCGCAGCCATTTCAGCTGTTGGTCTGTCGAGAATGGATAAGGTTGCACCGATCACCACGGCAGATACAATGGCTCCTACGAATAGTGCCATTTGCTGATATTTGGGTGTTGCACCAACAATAAATCCGGTTTTAAGATCCTGGGAGGTGGCTCCGGCATTGGCAGCTGCAATACAGATCATACTTCCTACAACCAATGCCATTGGCTCATATAATTGTCCGGTCCAGCCAATACTGATAAAAATCAGACAGGTTCCCATCAATGTAGCAATCGTCATTCCTGATACGGGATTTGAGGATGTTCCGATCAGGCCCACTATACGGCTGGATACGGTGACGAAGAAAAATCCAAAAACAATAACCAGCACTCCGATCAGTAATTTATTTAACAGTGTATCGCCGGGTATTTGGGGAAGAATGGCCATGAGAAGAACCAGGGCCAGACTACCCATAATCACTATTTTAAATGAGAGGTCGTTATCGGTACGTTTAGTGAGCTTTACCTGATCTGCGTTTTTATTAATGGAGGCCAGGCTCGACTTGAATGAAGAAACGATAGTAGGTATAGTTTTAAGTAAGGTAATGAAACCTCCGGCAGCTACAGCACCAGCACCGATTTGTTTCACGTAAGCCTGATAAATAGCGGTTGCCGTATTGGTAAATACCATGTTCAGTGGATCCCAGTTTCCGGGACCGCCCGGGGCATAAACATTTTTCAGATAACCCAGCTTAACCAGCTGATAGGCAATTGTTTCAGCAGGAACCAGTGTAGCCAGAAGCGGGATAAGGCCTAACCAGGCTAAAACCCCGCCAGCAACCAGTACACCAGCAATTTTGGGTCCGATAATATAACCTACCCCCATATATTCAGGTGTAATCTCTCCGTTGACGGTAGCAGAAGGAAAGAACCGGTTGGTTTGCGCAGTAGCCCATGCAGGAGCTTCAGCAATCAGATGAAATACTTTTTGCAGAATGGCATAGGCAAAGGCAAAAGCAAGTCCGTAATAGGCCGTTTTGGCAAAGTCGCCTCCTTTTTCACCTGCAATTAATACCGAAGCACAGGCGGTTCCTTCGGGATAAGGGAGACTGCCATGTTCATCGACAATGAGCGATTTTCGGAGTGGGATCATCATTAAAGTCCCCAGGATACCTCCTAAGGCGGCTAAAATAAAGATTGGCCAGTAGGAAAAGAATGATTCGCTATTGCTTCCTGCCGAAAGAAAGAGAAATCCCGGAAGGGTGAAAACCACACCGGCGGCAATAGACTCTCCCGCAGAACCTGTAGTCTGGATGATATTATTTTCAAGGATGGTTGTTTTGAAAAATTTCCTGCCAATAGAGATGGCTAATACAGCGATAGGAATAGAGGCTGATACGGTTAAACCGGCCTTTAATGCAAGATAAACAGTTGCAGCTCCAAAAATAACTCCAAATATTGCACCCAGCAGGATGGATTTAACCGTAAATTCTGCTACAGTACTGCTTGCCGGGATATAAGGCTTAAATTCTTTGTTTGAATTAGTTTCTGACATATTGTTTAAAATTGGTTTTTTCTAAATTAAAGATAAACTTTTATCGATATTTGAAAGGCATAGTTATTCTGAAGCAATAATAAATAATAGGATGAAAAAAGCTGTTTTTCTTGACAGGGACGGGGTTTTAAATAAAGAGCTCGGCGATTATGTATGCCGGTTGGAAGACTTTAAGGTATTGGAGCATAATTTTCCGGCACTGAAAGAACTACAGGAAAGAGGTTATTTATTAATTGTGATCACTAATCAGGGTGGTTTGGCCAAAGGCTGGTATTCTGTTGAAACCCTTGATCAGATGCACGCTCATTTGAAGCAAAGCTATGCAGAGCAGGGTATCCATCTTACAGAGGTATATTACTGTAATCATCATCCTGAATATAATGGTAAATGCCTTTGTCGTAAACCCGGCTCATTAATGCTTGAAAAAGCTGTTGCCCGTTTCGGCATTGATGCCTCAGCATCTTATTTTATCGGCGATCGTGAAAGGGATGTTATTGCCGGAGAAGCAGCAGGGGTGAAGGGAATACTGATCGACAGTGATCAGCCGATTGGGGAAATTATTAATTTAATTGATAATTGACAGTTGACAGTTGACAATTGACAATTATCAACTACTAGTGTCCGGTAAAAATAATTAAAAAAAATAGGGAGGAAACGAATTCCTCCCATGATCTGGTTAGATTTGAGTTA
>JBAZHY010000403.1:0-3048 GCA_041652175.1 Pedobacter sp. | reverse complement strand
AGGTGTTTTTGAGGAACATCCTATCCCCGATAGTTTTGCAATCCGGTGCGGCGGAATAGACAATTCGAAACAGGCCTGAAGTATACTTCCGCTGATTGAGTCATGTCCGCAACCGGCACATAAGGTTGAAAGTGAACCTTCATATTCCATTGTTGTATATCCAAGATCATTTTTCGGCAGATCGGGATGGCGGAATTTAGGACGTATATATGTCATGACAGAATTTTACTGGTTGAACCATTAAGTGCAGGAGATAAATTTTTATTGATCAGCGTCATAATTGTATGCGCCGTAATCGGCATTCCATCATAGTTTAGAATGGAAATCATTTTTTGCGGATTTATATTGAGCTCATTAATCAGCAGACTTCGCATTTGCCCGTCGCGGTTTTGCTCTATGATAAACACCTTTTCATGTGTATGAATAAAATCTTCAACCGTTTGATTGAATGGAAATGCCCTCAGTCGCATCGCATCAAAACCAAGCCCTGTTGCAGCCATAATTTCCATTGCCTCTTCAGTTGAATAAGTTGAAGTTCCAAAGAAAATTAAACCATAAGAACTCTTATTCTCTTTTTGATATAGAATTGGTGCAGGTACTGTTTTTTTGGCGGTTTCCCATTTCTTCAGCAGGCGATCCATATTCCTCGCGTAAACCCGCCCGTCTTCTGTATAAACGGCATATTCATCCCTGGAAGTTCCGCGGGTAAAGAAGGAACCCTTTGAAGGGTGGGTACCGGGAATTGTGCGATAGGGTATACCATCACCATCCACATCCAGATAACGGCCAAAACGGGGCAGGTCTTCTAACTGATCGGCATTCAGAACTTTACCACGATTATACTTACGGCTATCATCCCAATGAAAAGGCTCAGACATATGATCGTTCATTCCCAGATCGAGGTCAGTCATCATGATGACAGGTGTTTGCAATAGTTCTGCCAGATCAAGCGCTTCGGCTGTCATTTCAAAACATTCTTTCGGAGTTGAAGGAAATACCAATACCTGCTTGGTATCGCCATGGGAAGCATAGGCTGCCAATAAAATATCTGATTGCTGGGTCCGGGTTGGCATACCTGTCGACGGACCTGTACGCTGAACATCGATCAGCAGGGTTGGAATCTCAGCGAAATAAGCCAGTCCGAGGAATTCATTCATCAATGACAATCCCGGTCCGCTGGTAGCCGTAAATGCACGCGCACCATTCCAGTTTGCACCGATAACCATCCCGATTGCGGCCAGTTCATCTTCTGCCTGAACGATTGCATAATTGCGTTTCCCGGTTTCTTTATCCACCCTTAATTTTTTGGCATAGCCCTCGAAGGCTTCCACCACCGAGGTGGATGGCGTAATCGGGTACCAGGCCACAACGCTGGCACCTCCATAAACTGCACCAAGTCCGCAAGCCGAATTACCATCAATCATAATCTTATCTCCAACCAGATCACGCCGTTCTAAGCGAATATCCAGAGGATAAGCATAATTGCTGTGTACATATTCCATACCGAGGTTCAGAGCCTTGACATTCATGGCAACCAGCTTCTCCTTACCCACAAACTGCTCGGCAAGCAATTGTTCCAGAACAGGAAATTCGATGTCTAATAAGGCCGAAAGCGCACCCACATAGATAATATTCTTGAACAACTGCCGCTGCCGGGGATCGGTGAACTCGCGCATGCACATTTCCATCAGCGGAAGGCCGATATAATTTACATCAGGCCGGATCAGTTCAGGATTAAGTGCTTTGGTACAATCATAAATAAAATACCCTCCGCTTTTAACAGAGCGTACATCATCGGGCATACTTTGAGGGTTTACACAAACCATAAGATCTACCCCTTCCCGACGGCCGAGGTAACCCCTTTCGCTCACCCTGACATCATACCAGGTAGGGAGTCCCTGAATATTTGAGGGAAATATATTTTTGGGTGTAACGGGGATTCCCATCCGGAAAATAGCTTTTGCAAACAGATAGTTTGCACTTGCAGAACCCGTACCATTTACATTCGCAAAACGAACGACAAAATTATTGATTTTTGAATTAGGCATTTCTTAACCTGCTTTGGTAACTTTATATAAATATTGCTGCATATCCCATGCAGATGTCGGGCAACGCTCAGCACATAAGCCGCAGTGCAGACAAACGTCTTCATCTTTTACCATCACTCTCAGAGTAGGAAGGGTATCAGAAACATAGAGGTCCTGTGTTAAATTTAATGACGGAGCTTTCAGTCGGGTTCGCAGATCATCCTCTTCCCCGTTTGCCGTAAAGGTGATGCAGGAAGTCGGACAAATATCAACACATGCATCACATTCAATGCATTTATCCTTTTCAAAAACAGTCTGCACATCACAATTTAAACAGCGATGAGCTTCTTTTATTGCGGTTTGAATATCAAAACCCAGCTCAACTTCCAGTTTACGATCAGATAATGCTGCTTTTTTTTCAGCCTGCGGAACAATAAAACGCTGATCATTGACCACGTCATTATCATAACTCCACTCATGGATACCCATCTTTTTACTGACCAGATTGGTAAACGGTGCCGGACGTTCGGTTAATGCTTCTCCCCTGCAATACAAATCTATGGAGATGGCTGCCTGATGCCCGTGAGCAACAGCCGTAATCACATTTTTAGGACCAAATGCTGCATCACCGCCAAAAAACACCCGATGATTGGTAGACTGATGGGTTAATTTGTCAACCAGCGGCATTCCCCACTGATCAAAATCAACACCGGTTTCCCTTTCTATCCATGGGAAACTGTTCTGCTGACCGATGGCAACAAGCACATCATCCGCTTCAATAAACACTTCAGGCTCACCTGAAGGAACAAGGCTGCGTTTGCCATGATCATCATAAATGGCTTTCACTTTTTCGAAGGTCATGCCCGCCAGTTTCCCATTTTCGATAACATAGTTCTTTGGAACATGGTTTTCGAGGATAGGAATATCTTCATGCATGGCATCTTCAATCTCCCAGGGAGAGGCTTTCATCTCTGCAAAGGGGCTGCGAACCACTACCTTAACTTCCTCACCGCCGAGACGC
>JBAZHY010000402.1:0-3059 GCA_041652175.1 Pedobacter sp. | reverse complement strand
CAGCAAATCAGCAGAAGCTGTAGCAGAATTTTCAAACAATTGTATTGAACGGGCTACATAAAGATCTTTTATTCCATTAACTATGGCTTTTGAATACCCTTTATTCATGGTTAATGCAGAAGTCAAAGCATCACAGCTTGTGTATGGAATTCCTAACATATCAAAATATCCCTGTAACCTTCCATCTTCACCCGGAGAACCGTGAAGCATAATAAAGGCCACATCAAAACTTATTTTTTGATCGCTCAATCTAATCGTAAAATCATTCTTATCTACAGAATATTTTACCGAATTACTATCTTCATAATACCAGGTATCTTTTAAGATAATGATCTTATAAACATCGTATTTCGTTTTATCAATCTGCGTTTCAACAAAACCGGCGCTTTTAAAAGAAACAACCGATTCTCCTGTAAATCCGCCTGTTACCAGTGCAATCGTCTTTTTCATGACGTCAAATATAATTTATAAAAGTATTGAACAATAAAGCCGGCTAATATTTATCTTCGATATTGCTTAATTTTGATTTAATTTTGAACCATTAACCCAATTTAGCCGTATCCTGATGAGTAAATTTATTGAGTACTTAAGAACCAAAACATTCCGTAAAAATCTCATTATAGCGAGCATATCTGTATTTACTTTCCTGCTGTTACTCTTTTACAGTCTTAGTTTTTACACTCATCATGGAGAAGGTATGCCAGTTCCCAAACTTAAAGGATTAACTGCGACAAAAGCTATTGAACTACTTGAATCACAAGGCCTTCGTTACCAGATCAATGATTCGGTTTATCTGTTGGATCAGCCACCGGGCATTATTGTTGAGCAGGATCCTGATCCCAATACAAATGTAAAATCCAACAGAACAATCTATCTGATTGTAACCAGGGATGCACCGGATACTAAATTTCCGGATATTGAAGGCAGAACATTTCTTGAAGTACGTTCCATTCTGAATAATTATCAGTTAAAGATTGGAGACACTACATACAAATCTGATGTGGCAAAAGATGTTATTCTGGAAGCTCTCGTAAAAGGAAGGGTAATCAGGAAGGGACAACAGATATCTAAAGGGTCAAGAATTGATCTTGTTCTTGGAGATGGTTTAGGTGCCAGTGAGGTCGATCTTCCTAATCTTTTAGGACTGAATCTCAGTGAAGCAAGGATGTCACTTCTGGGTTCTTCATTAATTCTCGGTCATGTCAGCTATGAAGGATTGGCCGATTCGGTAAATGCAAAAGTTATCAAACAGTTTCCTGCAATAAGTGATACATTGAACAAAGTCAGTATCGGCACAGCAATTGATATAGTTTTGAGTGGAGGAAATTAAATCAAAAGATATTACAGCTGAAGAGTTTCAGCAAAAAACATCAGCATCGGATTCGGTTCAGATTATCGATGTCAGGGAAGTACTGGAATTCCGGACATTTAATCTTGGCGGTGATAATATTCCATTGGGAATATTAATGACAACTGCTGCCGATCTTGAATACGACAAAGAAAAAGAAATAATTGTCATCTGTCAGCGTGGACTCAGAAGCAAAACCGCAAAGCTGGAATTACAAAAACACGGTTATAAAAATGTCAGAAACCTTACAGGAGGTATACTGGCCTTGAGAAAAATAAATAATTAAAACTATCCCCTGATCTGAAATGAGTTCTAAAACATCAAATAAAATAAATTTTAAAACAAAATTACTGCTTTCATTTGCTGCATTAATCTTATTGATATTAGCCGTAACCGGTATTAACTTTTACCTGAAATACTTTGTTTCTAATGTTACAGGCACCAAAGCATACCTGTATATAAAAACAGGCTCGGAGTTTGACGATGTTTACAACACCCTGAAATCTGAGAACATGCTTAAAAATCCTGAATCCTTCCTGCGTGCTTCTGAAAGTATGGAGTATAAAAGTAAAATTAAGCCCGGCAAATATCGTTTGAATAAGAACATGGGTAACCGTGAATTGATCAATATGCTGAAAGCCGGAAATCAGGAACCTGTAAAAATCGCATTTCAGAATGTCAGACTGAAGTATACCCTTGCCGGAATGGTTT
The DNA here is from genome assembly GCA_041652175.1 of Pedobacter sp. Lineage (GTDB taxonomy): Bacteria > Bacteroidota > Bacteroidia > Sphingobacteriales > Sphingobacteriaceae > Daejeonella. The sequence goes on along the minus strand of JBAZHY010000402.1, from coordinate 1,000 downwards.
CCAAAAAGCTTGAAACAGATTCTGCTTCAATTGCTGAATTACTTGATTCTGCGGCTTTTGTCCAGAAATATGGATTCGATACAGAAAACGTTTATACCATGTTTATTCCAAACTCTTATGAGGTTTACTGGAATTCAAGTGCAGAAAAATTCTTTGAAAGAATGCATGATGAATACGTAAAATTCTGGACTACCGAACGAAAGGAAAAAGCGGCGAAAATTAATCTGACACAGGCTGAAGTAAGTATACTGGCTTCAATTGTAGACGGAGAAGCTTTAAACGACAGTGAAATGCCGAAAATTGCAGGATTATACATGAATCGCCTGCATAAAGGAATGAGACTCGAAGCTGATCCGACTGTCATATTCGCGAATAATGACTTTAGTATCAGAAGGGTTTTAAACAAGCATTTAAGGGTAAACTCACCCTACAATACTTATTTGAATACAGGTTTGCCTCCAGGACCAATTTCTATGCCCAGTATTAATGCAATTGACGCGGTATTGAACTATGAAAAACATAATTATATCTATATGTGCGCAAAGGAAGATTTTTCGGGATATCATAATTATGCATCTACCCTATCAGAGCATCTGGTAAATGCAAGAAAATTCCAGCAGGCATTAAATGAACGTAATATCAAGAAATAATGTTCAGCAGTACTACTAAAATCAGGGTTCGATATGCCGATACAGATCAGATGGGATATATGTATTATGGTAATTATGCTGAATTCTATGAAGTGGGACGTGTTGAAATGCTCAGGGAACTGGGACTGACTTATAAATCGATGGAAGAATCAGGCATTATTATGCCTGTTACCGACTTACAGTGTAAATACATCAAACCGGCATTGTATGATGAGGAAATAACCGTCAGGGTTATACTGGAACAAATGCCTTCGGTAAGGATACATTTTAAATATGAACTCTATAATGAAAAGAATGAGTTAATAAATACAGGCGAAACCACGCTGGTATTTATTAACAAAGAAAGAAAC
>JBAZHY010000401.1:0-3065 GCA_041652175.1 Pedobacter sp. | reverse complement strand
GGGAGTAATTAAGATGGACTTTCTGGGATTGAAAACCCTGACTATTATCAAGGATGCCCTTCGCCTGATTAAACAGAATCATAACGTTGATATTGATATCGACTATATTTCCCTGGAGGATCAGAAGACTTTTGAGCTTTATCAGCGGGGGGATACGAATGGGACATTTCAGTTTGAAAGTGACGGTATGCAAATGTATCTGCGTGAATTAAAGCCGGATAAGTTTGAAGATCTGATCGCCATGAATGCCCTTTACCGTCCGGGCCCAATGGAATATATCCCTAAGTTCATCGCCAGGAAGCATGGAAGGGAAGAGGTAAGTTACGATCTTCAGGACATGCAGGAGCACCTGAGGGAAACCTATGGAATTACGGTGTATCAGGAGCAGGTGATGTTGCTGTCGCAGAAACTGGCCGGATTCAGCAAAGGTGATGCCGACGTATTGCGTAAGGCAATGGGTAAGAAGCAGATTGAGGTGCTGAATAAAATGAAAGCACAGTTTATGGAGGGCTGTCAAACAAACGGGCATGATACAAAAATTGCGGAGAAGGTTTGGACAGACTGGGAGGCATTTGCTCAGTATGCTTTTAACAAATCGCACTCTACCTGTTATGCCTTTGTGGCTTATCAGACTGCTTATCTGAAGGCTAATTATCCTGCTGAGTACATGGCAGCGGTTTTAAACAATCAGAATAATATTGAAAAAATCTCCTTCTTTATGGAGGAGTGTAAAAAGATGGGAATTCCTGTACTGGGCCCTGATATTAATGAATCGGAATTGAGCTTCACTGTTAATAAAAAAGGAGAGGTCCGGTTTGGTATGTCAGGAATGAAAGGAGTAGGGGAAAAGGCAGTGGAGAGCATAGTGGAAGAGAGGGATGCAAATGGATTATATGCCAGTGTGTATGATTTCGCAAGGCGCATCAACTCGCGCACTGTGAGTAAAAAGGTATATGAAAATCTGGTTTATGGAGGTGCTTTCGACTGTTTTGGTATAAAAAGAGCTCAATTCTTATTTAAACCTGATGGAAGTATGTATAACGGAATTGAGCGTCTTGTTAAATACACCAACGACTTTCAAAATAATCTGAATTCCTCACAAGCTTCTTTATTTGGAGGAACCAATGATGCGGAGATTACAGAACCACAACTTCCTGAGTGTGAAGAATGGGGACTTATCGAAAAATTGAAATATGAAAAGGAGTCAATTGGAATTTATCTGACAGGGCATCCACTGGATAACTATAAGTTTGAGCTTGATAATTTTTGTACGCATCAGGTCAGGCATCTCAGCCTGATCAGCAGAATGAAGTCTGCTGAAGTGTTACCTGAAGATCAGGAAGAATTTAAGAAAATCAGTAACAGAGACCTGATTATAGGTGGCCTGGTTTCAGCGGCCAGTCATCGGACAACCAAAACCGGAAAACCTTTTGGCTCATTTATGTTCGAGGATTATGGGGAAACTTTCGAGATCGTATTGTTTGGGGAAGATTATATTAAACTGAAACAATACCTGGATACCGGACTGTTTTTGCAGGTAAGGGGTATTGTTACTGAAAGATTTAAACAAAAAGATAACTGGGAATTTAAGGTGAACAGTATTGTTTTACTTTCAGAACTGAGAGATAAGATGTCAAAATGTCTGACCATTCAATTACCCCTTTCTGATTTGTCGGAATCGTTTATGTTGAAGATGGATGAGATAGTCAGGGTGAATACTGAACAAAATGAAAGTAGAAATTGTCAGTTGAAATTCATGATCCTGGATTATGAGGAAGAAACGGCTCTGGAAATGCCTTCTAAATCGCTAAGAATCAATCCAAGTAATGAATTTATCGAGGGGATTACCAATATTCTCGGGGTTCGCTATAAGTTGAATTAATGTCACAATAGCAGTCTTGATTTGTGGCAGGAATATTGAGTAGTATATTTGATTAATATATGATTATATTTCACTTCAACATGTAATAGGGTAATCATATTGTATCCGGTCTTCCGGATATCGCTTGTAAAGAAAACAAATTAAATACATTGAAAATCTAATTATTATGGCATTAGAATTAACAGATGCAAACTTCGACGAATTAGTCCTTAAGTCTGATAAACCTGTTTTGGTTGATTTTTGGGCTGAGTGGTGTGGCCCATGCCGCATGGTGGGTCCTGCTGTTGAAGAACTTGCAAAAGAGTATGAAGGGAAAGCGGTTATTGGAAAAGTAAACGTAGATCATAATCCCGGAATTTCTATGAAGTTTGGAATTCGTAATATTCCTGCTTTGTTATATTTCAAAGATGGTGAGATTGTGGATAAGCAGATCGGTGCTGTTCCTAAATCTGTTCTTGCTGATAAATTAAGCAAACAGCTTTAATAGGGATACTATTTCATTAAAAAGCTCTTCAGGTCACTGAAGAGCTTTTTTTGTGATCAGATTACCGGCCGATTCCAGGATTATTTCCAGTATTCCAGAAACTCTGATGGAAGGGACTTTTGCAGGATATTTTTATAGATATACCGGATATTTTCCTGAGTACTGTGCCTTGATTTCGCACCACCCCAGCCATGACGTTCGCCCGGATAAAGCATGAATTCGAAATGTTTATTCAAATCCTGCAGCTTATCAATTAGTTGAATGCTGTTTTGCATATGAACATTATCATCCATTGTGCCATGAACAATACGTAAGTTTCCTTTCAGTTTATCGGCATAGGTAATCGGAGAAGTGATCTTGTACCCTTCCGGATTATTCTGAGGTGTTCCCATATAACGCTCGGTATAATGGGTATCATATAATCCCCAGTCGGTTACAGAATAATTCGCAATGCCATGAGTAAACACATCGGCTCCATAAGTCAAAGCCATAGTGGTAATATATCCCCCAAAACTTCCTCCTGTTATCCCTATTCTGTTGCTGTCTACATAAGGTTTTGATTTCAGCAGAAGAGCAGCATCCATAAAATCCTCAATTTCATATTTGCCCATTTTCCGATAAATAAAATCCATTCCGCTTTTACCCAGATGGCCTGAACTGCGGTTGTCAATAGCTACCTGAATAATCCCCTCCTTAGCC
>JBAZHY010000400.1:0-3068 GCA_041652175.1 Pedobacter sp. | reverse complement strand
CATTTTGCTAAAATTATTGATTAAACAAAACGTCAATAATCCTTAGAAATATAATGTCTTATAACCAGTTTTTCGGCAAAGGTGAAGAAAACAGAATTTCATGAAAAATAATTCCTTTAGTCGATTACTTCATTAAGATATTTTATCCCAGCTTATCCCGGGAGTTCTTTTATCAAAATATAATCTGAGAAGCAGGTTGGATTCATCCTTAAGTTCAGGATCTTTATGAAGAACATCCACAACCGTTTGTCTGGCTTCAATAAGAATATTCTGATCTAATGCAAGATCAGCCAATTTCAAATCCAGAACCCCGCTTTGTTGTGTGCCTTCAATATTTCCCGGCCCCCGAAGTTTCAGATCAATCTCAGCAATTTCAAAGCCATCATTCGTTCTCACCATAGTTTCCAGCCTTTTTCTGGCATCAGTGCTCAATTTATTTCCCGACATCAATATACAAAATGATTGCTCTGCCCCTCTTCCTACCCTGCCTCTGAGCTGATGAAGTTGAGAAAGTCCAAAACGCTCAGCATTTTCGATGATCATTACACATGCATTGGGAACATTCACCCCAACCTCAATTACTGTGGTAGCCACCATGATCTGAGTTTCGCCCCTCACAAAGCGTTGCATCTCCGAATCTTTATCTTTTGAATTCAGCTTTCCATGTACTATACTGATCTGATACCGAGGCATGGGAAATACTTCAGAAATCGCTTCTATACCAGCTTCAAGATAGAGAAGATCCAGCTTTTCGCTCTCTTTAATTAAAGGATAAACTATATAAATCTGTCTTCCTTTAGAAATTTCATCACGCATAAAACTGAACATCTTCTGACGCTGACTATGATAGAGGTGAATGGTTTGAATTGGCTTTCTACCTGCCGGAAGCTCATTAATAACAGAAATATCCAGATCGCCATAAAGTGTCATAGCCAAAGTCCTCGGAATTGGGGTTGCAGTCATTACCAGCACATGAGGAGGTACTACATTCTTGCGCCATAATCTGGCCCGCTGTTCAACGCCAAAACGATGCTGTTCATCGATTACCACCAATCCCAAATTATTAAACTGCACCACATCCTCTATTAATGCATGAGTACCAATAAGAATTTGAAGCTGACCGTTCTCCAGACGATCGTGCAGTACTCTTCTTGCCTTCTTCTGAGTCGAACCGGTAAGTAGCTCTATACTCACAAAATCATCTCCCAGAAGACTTTTAATAGATAAATAATGCTGTCTTGCAAGAATCTCGGTCGGAGCCATCAGACAGGTCTGATATCCATTATCAATAGCCAACAGCATAATCATCAGAGCTACAACAGTTTTACCACTCCCAACATCTCCCTGAACAAGCCTGTTCATTTGTATCCCTCTTTGAGTATCCTGCCTGATTTCTTTTATAACCCTTTTCTGGGCATTGGTAAGCTCAAAAGGTAGTCTTTCATTATAAAAGGTATTGAAGTAATCTCCTACATTACCAAACACAGCCCCCTTAAACTTTTGTGAACGATACAACTTACTCCGAAGTAGTTTCAGCTGTATAAAAAACAACTCTTCAAACTTTAGTCGTTGCCTTGCTTGTTTCAAAGATTCATTATTATCCGGGAAGTGAATATTATACAATGCCTTTGCCCTACTGATCAGTTTATATTTCTGCAGAATATATAAAGGAATAGTCTCATCAATCTGTCTGATTGTCTGATCAATTAATGCTGCCTGTATACGTTGAATTCCCTTAGTATCTAACCCGAATTGTTTTAACTTCTCTGTTGAACTGTAGACCGGCTGAAGACTGATATTTCCTTTATTAGTAGTTCCTGCTTTATAAAGTTCAAGTTCAGGATGTGAAATAGAAAAATGTCCATTGAAAAGCACGGGTTTGCCAAAAACAATGTATACCATACCTGTTTCAACCATCTTTTCCATCCATCTGATGCTTTGAAACCATACCATCTCCATAATACCGGTATCATCCTTAAGACGCACCAGTAACCTTTTGGTATTCTTTTCACCAATAATCTCTTTAGAAATTACACGGCCAATGATTTGAACAGCAGGTAGATCCGTGTTAAGTTCCCTGATCTTATAGAAACGGGTTCTGTCAATGTAACGGAATGGATAATAATTCAACAGATCGCCATAAGTAAATATTCCAAGGTCTTTCTTAAGTATCTCAGCACGCTGAGAACCTACACCTTTTAAATATTCAATCTGGGTTTTTAAGATCTGATCTGTCAATCGGGTTCAGGCTAATTCCGGAACTATTGTTAGCCGGTACTTTAAAAAATATTTCCTTGATTATATCCAGGTTAAAGACTATTACTGCTGCAAATAGCAATAGATAGGCATATAATTGGTAAATGCTGATTCCTTCGTGAAAATAGAAAAATGCTACTGCAAAAGCAACTATAGGATTTATATAAATGATAATCCCCAGAGTTGAGGAGGGCATTCCAGTCAAAGCATAAAGACTGAGATAGAGTGGAATAATTGTAAATACTACAGAAATAACAATAATAATAAACCAGAAATGAGGACTGCGGGGAATAGAAGTAAAATCATTGATATAAAAAGGTACAAGAATTATTACGGCAACAATGAGCTGAAATCCGAGCATATTAAACTTATCAATGCGCACAATAACCTTTTGGGCAATAAGGTAAAAACTATAAAAGGAAGCAACGATTACTGACCACATAACATCTCTTGCAGAACCTTGTGCCAATATCACAATGCTTATGCTCGCAACGCCAAGCGCGATAAGTTTTAACCCTGATAGCTTTTCTTTAAGAATAAGGAATCCTCCAAATGCTGTAATGAGCGGACAAACCATATAGGCAAATGCTGCCGATTTCAGGTTCACATTATTCACGGCATAAATGTAAGTAAACCAGTTCCCTGTGATCAGAATGCCTGTAAGGATACTTAAAAAAATTATTCGGTTTCTGCTTGACCTTTCTTCTGTCTGTAAGAAACTAAGGTCGGCCAATAGCTTTTTTCTTTGGAACAATGCAATATATGTCCAGGTAATCAATAAGGAAATTAAAATTCTGTAATATAAAATTTGT
>JBAZHY010000399.1:0-3071 GCA_041652175.1 Pedobacter sp. | reverse complement strand
TTTATCTTCTGTTGAAAAGGGACAGGCATTAGAAGAGGAGCTGCAAAGTTTCGGAACTAAAATAAAAGGCTATCGTTCAGATGCATCAAAATTTGATGAAGCTGAGAAGCTGATCAATGATATAGTAGAAGATTTTGGTGGCATTGATATTGTCGTAAACAATGCGGGAATTACCAAAGACGGATTATTGATGCGCATGACCGAAGAGAACTGGGATGAGGTGATCAATGTTAATCTTAAATCTGTCTTTAATATAACGAAGGCAGCTTCAAAAGTTATGATGAAGAACCGCAAAGGTGTTTTCATTAATATGAGTTCTGTTGTAGGTGTTCAGGGTAATGCCGGACAGGCTAATTATGCTGCATCTAAAGCCGGCATTATTGGGTTTTCCAAATCAGTGGCAAAAGAGCTTGGCTCGCGGAATATACGTTCAAATGTGGTTGCTCCGGGCTTTATCAAAACCGAGATGACTGAGGTGCTTGATCCTAAGGTTGTAGAAGGATGGGCACAGGCAATACCATTGAAAAGAGCAGGAGAAACAGAAGATGTTGCTAACTTATGTGTATTTTTAGGTTCAGACATGAGTTCTTATATCACAGGACAGGTTATTCCTGTTGATGGGGGTATGTTATAAAGAACCGGGCTCCGGTGACTTAAATTTAACTTACTGTACCCGGCTTTTTTTCTGAAGCCGGAACAGATTTTACGGGTATTGTTTACAATAAATTATGCTAATGCTATGATAAACAATAGATTCATCGTTCCGGCTGCGATTATGGGCTTTTCCCTGGTGCTCTCAACATTCGTTTTTTCCGGTACCTGGCGTAAGATTAAGAGTGAAAATCAAACAATTACCGTTACAGGTTCTGCTAAAAAAGTGATTGTTTCTGACCTTGGTGTATTGCGTGGAACCTTAAGTGTTGAGGCATCAACAGCTCTGGAAGCCTATCGCCTGCTTCAGGCACAGAAACCTGTATTGATGGAATATCTCAAATCGAAAAGCTTTCCGGCAAACAAGGTCAATGTGCAGACAATCAGTTCCTCTCCTAATTTTTCTTTTAATATGCAGGGACAAAATACAGGTATCAGGTCTTACAGTGCTTCACAAATGATAGATGTATCCTCAAAGGATGTTCAGCTTATTAAGGAAATGTCAATTGAAATCAGTGCCTTAGTTGAAAAGGGGGTAAATTTTCAAGTGAACGCTCCTGAATATTATTATACCGGTATTGGAGATATTAAAATTGAGATACAGGCTGAAGCTGCGAAAGATGCTATGATTCGCGGACAAAGAATTGCAGAAGCAACCGGTCGGGAATTGGGGGCACTTAAAAGTGCCAGAATGGGGGTGCTTCAGATTACTCCGGAGAATTCTAATCTGATATCCGATTATGGTGTAAATGATGTCAGCTCTATTCGCAAAGAAATTATAGCTGTTGTTAATGCTAATTTTGAAATAGAATAATTCACAGATAAAAGCATAAAATTAAAAAGGCATATTTGTAATAGCTATGCCGCTTTTATTTCAATTGCTATTTACAACGGTAACTTATTTCTGGCTTCTGGCAAGTCTTGTTGCCGGTATTGGATATGCTTTCCTGCTTTATTACAATACATTTCCTAACGCAAAACAGCTTCGCAATTATCTCTTCCTGATAAGAACTTTCTTTATTACGCTAATTGTATTTCTATTATTTGCACCTCCTGTTAAAACTGTTACTTACATTAAGGAAAAACCTGTGATCTTAATTGCTCAGGATAATTCTGCATCAATTGGAATTTCGGGAGTGGAAGGTTTTAATAAGGATAAATATATACAGGATATTAAAGCCCTTCAATCAGAATTGTCAGCTGATTATGAAGTTCGGACATTTAATTTTGATTCGGAATTGAAAGAAGGGCTTGATCTTAATTATAAAGGAACTTTAACTGATATTTCATCGGCTTTAAATAAAATTAATAATCAGTTTGCAAACCGCAATATCGGTGCATTGATTCTTGCAAGCGATGGTTTATATAACAGGGGGACTAATCCTATCTATGAAAGTAAAAATTTACCTGCTGCTATCTATACCATTGCACTGGGTGATACAATCCCTAAACGGGATCTGCTGATATCTGAGGTCAATCATAATAACATAGCTTATTTGGGGAATCGGTTTCAGATAGAGGTAGGCCTTGAAGCTTTTCAATTCGGAGGGAGCATTACAAAATTAAAAGTGTATTCAGGCTCAGAGATCATGTTCTCTGAACCGGTTCGAATAGAATCTGATGAATTCAGAAAGACTATTTCCCTCACACTTCCTGCAGACAAAAAAGGTACACGACAATTTCTTATCAGAATTGATCCGCTTAGTAATGAGCTTTCTGAACGTAATAATGAACAAAAGATTTATGTAGATGTAATTGACGGAAGGCAAAAGGTACTTATTATTGCGCCTGCACCTCATCCGGATATTACTGCGTTTAAGCAATCTATTGAGGTTAATAATAACTATTCTGTAAAAGTAGCAATGGCATCAGAAGTGTCGGCTGCCGAAATCAGTGAATCTGATCTGATTATCCTTCATCAGTTACCGGCTTCAGGGGGTAATTCTGGTAATATTCTGTCGCAAAGTATATCAAAGCCTGTACTCTTTGTATTCGGAGCCCAAAATAACTTTCCGGCGTTTTCCTCTTCTCAGGACTTGCTGGGGTTAACATCTACGGGAGCCCTGCAGGAAGTAACCGCTGCTTTTAGAACAGATTTTTACGCATTTACCCTAAGCGAAGAAACAAGAAGAAGGATTAGCAATTTCGGGCCATTACTATCGCCTTTTGGTAATTATGCACTTAAAGCTCCTTCAAGTATTTTACTGACACAGCAAATTGGCAAGCTAACTACCGATAAGCCTTTACTTTTATTTTCTGAAGACAATCAGCGAAGGGTAGGAATACTCGCAGGGGAAGGAATATGGCGCTGGAGACTTGAAGATTTTCATGAAAATTCGAATCATAATGCCATTGATGAATTAATTCAGAAAATGGTTCAATACCTTTCGAATAAGGAAGACAAAAGAAAATTCAGGGTA
>JBAZHY010000398.1:0-3073 GCA_041652175.1 Pedobacter sp. | reverse complement strand
AATGGAGCAAAATTCTACACGTGTAACAGCTATAAGAGAATAGATTTTACTCTCTTTATCTAATAAAAAAGGCTTAACAGATTTCTCCATTAAGCCCCTTTGCTCAATTAATTTATAGGTTATTTATTTCTTTTTAGCTTTACCCGATCCTTTTTGGGTTTGTGTCTGTTGCTGTTGTCTCATGTAATCCTCCATACGTTGTTGGAATCCTGACTTCTTCTTGGCAGATTCTGGTTTCTTTTTATTTTCCTGGATCTGTGCATGGATCTTATCGTCATTAACAAACATCCGTATAATGTACTGCTGGGCAAAAGTCATCATGTTAGCCAGAAAGTAATAATAGTTTAGCCCTGAAGGATAGCTATTCAGTACTCCAAAGAAAATGATAGGAGTAATATATCCAATGTACTTCATTTGACCGGTCGCTCCTGATACCTGATTATTGAAATAGGTATAAATGAGCGTAGAAATTGTCATAAGGATACACATTAAACTAATATGGTTACCCAGGAATGGCAGACTGAATCCAAATTGGAAGAAAGCATCGTAAGTTGAAAGATCATCCATCCAAAGGAAACTTCTTCCACGAAGCTCAAATAAGTTAGGGAAGAAGAAGAAGAAGGCCATAATAATGGGTAGCTGGAGCAGCATTGGTAAACATCCCCCCAACGGATTAACGCCGGCTTTCTTGTATAGTTTAAGATATTCCTGTTGTAATAATGTAGGATTATCTTCACCTACCTTACCCTTAATTTCATCCATTTCGGGTTTCAGAACCCTCATTTTAGCCATGGAGAGATATGACTTATAGGTAAGTGGCAGTAATACCATTTTAAGTAAAACTGTTAATACCAGAATAATCAGCCCATAGCCCCATCCAAATCTTTCAAGAAAGTTAAATACGGGCAAAACAACCCATCTGTTGATATATTTTAAAGGCCAGTATCCCAGATCTATTTGTTTTTCAATATCAAAGCCCTGCTTTTCCAGAATGTTAAGCTGATTCGGACCAAAGTAAAATTCCATTGGAAATGCAGTCTGATTCTGTCTTACAACAGGTATCTGCATATTTGCGGCAAAACTCTTTACCACACCAGCGTCAGGGCTGGTAGTGACTGCTAATTCGCCTTTGTCAAAGCTGTTTTTTGCAATCAGCACATTTGAAAAGAAATGCTGTTTAAATGAAAACCATTTGATTTTTCCTTCATTTAACTCTTTATTTTCCGATTCAGTTAAACTGAGATGATTAACACTTTCATCTCCCTGTTTAAAATAGGCACTTGAATATCTTTGTTCACCAGGCAGATCCTTTTCCTTTTGCTTCAGAACAGTTTCCCAGTTTAAAGTGATGCTCTTTTGGGTTGGTGCAATCACATCCTGCATACCCTGAGTTGCAATAGTCAGACCAACATTATAACCCTGACCTTTGAGAGTATAGATATAATCAATGTATTTTCCTTCAGAATGAGTAAGCCTCATCGTGACTGAAGATGAGTCGTTTTTACTAATTGATATAGAATTTACTGATGGTGTAAAGTAAAGCTCGCTGGTATTAATATTTTGTCCGGCAGCACCAAAGATCAATCCGAATTTATTACCCTCGCCTTCAAACATAACCAATGGTTCATTGGAATACGTTTGAAAGTCTTTAAGTTCAACCGATGCTATTCTTCCACCGCGGCGACTGATCTTTACTTTTATTGATTCGTTTTCAATAACGACAGGTTCGCTGCTTCCTGATTGTGCTGAACCAAATGGTCCGGACTTAATCAGGGTCGAATCTATTGCAGGAATGACAGCAGTTTTGCTGGTGTCTGGTGTTGCTAATGCTTCAACAGGCTTTTTTATCCTGGCTAATGAATCCTGAGTTTGTTTTGCTTTCTCCCTTTTGATGTCCTCATCAGAGGGTTGCATGAGATAAGTAGACCCAACTAAAATGATCAATATCAAAAAGAGGCCCGTAAAGGTATTTTTATCCATTCCGTTTATAAATCTGTATTGCTAAAATATCTTACTTCTTTTTGGAATATGCCAAAGAAGCGGCGACAAAGTTAACAAAAAGTGGATGAGGATTATCAACTGTTGATTTTAATTCAGGATGGAACTGGCCTCCAATAAAAAAAGGATGGTTTTTCAGCTCAACAATTTCAACAAGATTATTCTCAGGATTAATTCCAGAAGCAATCATTCCAGCTTTCTCAAATTGTTCGAGGTATTTATTGTTAAACTCATAACGGTGACGGTGACGTTCCGTAATTCTGTTTTTTCCGTAAATAGCTGCTGCTTTACTACCTTTTTTTAGATCGCAGGTATAAGATCCCAAACGCATGGTACCACCCTTGTTCTTTATTTTCTTTTGTTCTTCCATCATTGAGATTACCGGATTTGGGGTATTCTCATCCATTTCACTACTGTGGGCATCTTTTATTCCCAGAACATTGCGGGCAAATTCAATTACGGCACATTGCATACCCAGACAAATCCCAAAGAATGGAATATTATTCTCCCGTACATATTTAATAGCATCAATCTTACCTTCAATTCCTCTATTGCCAAAACCCGGAGCAACCAATACCCCATCCAAACCTTTCAGTTTCTCAGCTACGTTTTCGGGAGTTATGCCTTCAGAATGAATACTTTTAATTATCACCTTACATTCATTTTCTGCACCAGCATGGATAAATGACTCACTTATAGATTTATAAGCATCAGGAAGTTCAACATATTTTCCGATCAGTCCGATTGTTATTTCTCCTGTAGGGTTTTTTAAATGACCCAGGAATTCTTTCCAGCTTTCCAGATCCGGTTCATTCTTATTTGGGAGTTTAAGTTTGCTCAGAACTGTTTTATCTAATTGCTCTCTAAGCATTAGCAAAGGAACATCATAAATTGTTGAAGCATCTATAGATTCAATAACAGCATTGATATTTACATTGCAGAATAAAGCAATTTTTTTACGTAGTTCCTGAGGAATATGATGTTCTGTACGGCAAACCAGAATGTCGGGTTGAATACCATATTCCAGAAGCATTTTAACGGAGTGCTGGGTAGGTTTGGTTTTTAATTCGCCTGC
>JBAZHY010000397.1:0-3074 GCA_041652175.1 Pedobacter sp. | reverse complement strand
GTGAAAGTAAGCGTGGTGTTTGTGCACTTTGTTACGGACGTAACCTGGCAACTGGTAAGCGGGTACAAATGGGTGAGGCTGTTGGTGTAATCGCTGCACAGTCAATCGGTGAACCTGGAACACAGTTAACCCTTCGTACATTCCACGTGGGTGGTACTGCATCTAACATTGCTGCTGAATCTCAGATCAATGCTAAGTTTGATGTATCATTGAATTTGAAAATATCAGAACTGTAAGTCACGAAACTCCTGAAGGAACACTTGAGGTAGTATTGGGACGTTCAGGGGAGTTCCGTATCGTTGAACCCGGAACTAAAAAGCTGATCATGTCAAATAATATTCCTTACGGTGCGTTTCTGTACGTTAAGGATGGCGCAAGTGTGTCTAAAGGTGATAAAATCTGTAGCTGGGATCCATACAATGCGGTTATTATCTCCGAGTTTGAAGGTAAGGCTGAGTTTGAGGCAATCATTGAAGGGGTTACTTTCCGTGAAGAATCGGATGAGCAAACCGGACACAGGGAGAAAGTTATTATTGATACCCGTGATAAGACCAAGAATCCGGTTATCCGCGTAGCGGATAAAAAAGGAAATGGTTTGAAAGGATATAACATTCCTGTAGGGGCGCATATCGCAGTTGATGAGGGTGAAAAAGTGAAGATCGGTCAGATTATTGCTAAAATTCCTCGTTCTACCGGGAAAACAAGAGATATTACAGGAGGTCTTCCTCGTGTAACTGAATTGTTCGAAGCACGTAATCCATCTAACCCTGCAGTTGTAACCGAAATTGATGGTGTGGTAACTTTAGGTGGAGTAAAACGTGGTAATCGTGAAATCTCTATTGAATCAAAAGATGGACAGGTTAAGAAATATCTTGTTCCGTTATCTAAACATATCCTTGTTCAGGATAATGACTTCGTGAAAGCGGGTATGCCATTATCTGACGGATCTATTTCTCCGGCTGATATCCTTGCTATTAAAGGACCGGCAGCTGTTCAGGAATATCTGGTTAACGGTATTCAGGAGGTTTACCGTTTACAAGGTGTGAAGATTAATGACAAACACTTCGAAACCATTGTTCACCAGATGATGCAGAAAGTAATGATTGAGGATGCCGGTGATACCCGTTTCCTTGAGAAAGAACTTGTTGATCGTTGGGATTTCCAATTGGAAAACGATGAGATCTATGATAAGAAAGTAGTTACCGATCCGGGAGATTCTACCAATTTGAAGGCCGGACAAATCATTTCAGTACGTAAACTAAGAGACGAGAATTCGGTTCTTAAACGTAAGGATATGAAGCTTGTTGAAACCCGTGATGCGATTGCTGCTACTTCAAGCCAGATGCTTCAGGGTATAACCCGTGCTTCATTGGGAACTAAATCATTCATCTCTGCAGCTTCCTTCCAGGAAACTACCAAGGTGTTGAATGAGGCAGCGATCAGTGGTAAACGTGATAATTTACTTGGACTGAAAGAGAATGTGATCGTAGGTCACCTTATTCCTTCAGGAACAGGATTGAGACAATATGAACGTATCATTGTAGGTTCTCAGGAAGAATACGACAAATTAATGGCATCCAAGCAGGAAGAAGTGGAAGCTTAATTCACTTGCCGGTTTATTATAAAAAAGTCCTGATTTTCATCAGGACTTTTTTTATGCTTAAAATATGATTTGATATTTCATAACTTTATAAAATGGAAGAAAATAATAACGAAAACCAATTAAATATTGAACTCTCTGAAGAAATTGCGGAAGGAATTTATTCAAATCTTGCTGTAATTACTCATTCAAATACTGAATTTGTTCTTGATTTTATTCGTGTGATGCCCGGTATTCCAAAAGCCCGGGTTAAATCGAGAATAGTTCTGACCCCCGAACATGCCAAACGATTTATGATTGCACTGGAGGAGAATATCGATAAGTTTGAAGCAATCAACGGACGTATTAAAATTAATGCAGATCAGGGTGGTTTACCAATGAATTTCGGAGGACCAACAGCACAGGCATAAATTGAGAAAGCGCTTAAATAAACTGGTATTTGGTACACATGATCCGGATAAATTAAAAATACCTGTGAGTACCTCTCATTTCAGTAAAATTTTTCATGTCTGGAATAACTCCCATTACCATGATTTTGGGATAGAACGTTTTGTGAGATTGTTGCTTGTTACTTCCAAGGTGTTTTTTCCGGGAATATACATTGATCTGTTAACAATGAATTTATCTGCTCATGCACGTAAAATAAGCAGTGAATTATATGTTGTATTTAAAACAGCAGCACCATTCATATTACTGATATTTAACCTTTGGAATATTCAATGGCTTTTTTGGATAAATATTTATTTCCTGATTGAAACGTTCATTTATATCTTTCACAAGATATTTTTACCTGAACATAATACTGATAAGCTTGCAAACAGATCGCTAATTTTACTTTTTCTGAACTTTAGTGAGGTTATTGCTTCTTTTGCTTTGATTTATGCAGCTGGCAATTTCTTTAATCAGCCGATAGCAAGCTGGGTGGATGCTTTATATTTTAGTGTAATTACCGGGGTTACAATTGGTTTTGGTGATATTTATCCAATTAGTGATGAGGGAAAAGTCATGGTTATGCTACAGGTAATGAGCACACTTTCATTTATGTTCCTGTTTTTTAATTTCTTTGCCCCCCGGGTGAAGGAAAGTATACAATCTGATTCAAATAGTTAAGAATGTTATTATAATCTGTCGGATCAAACCATCTGATATCTTCGGATTTTTTAAACCAGGTAATTTGTCGTTTAGCAAATCTTCTGGTGTTTTGTTTGATGTTTTTAACAGCTTCTTCCAGGCTACATTTCCCATCCAGATATTCGAAGATCTCTGAGTAGCCAACGGTCTGCAAGGCATTCAGATGGCGGTATTTCAAAAGACTTTTCACCTCATCTACAAGTCCTGCCTCAATCATTTGATCTACTCTCAAATTGATTCTGTCATATAATTGTTCACGATCTGTATTTAAGGCAATATTGATCGTATTAAATGGTCTTGGTTTCCGGGTTTTAGTGCGATAAGATGAAAATGATTTTCCGGT
>JBAZHY010000396.1:0-3078 GCA_041652175.1 Pedobacter sp. | reverse complement strand
TCTTGTCACCGAAACAATTGTTGTCGACAATGGATCAACTGATGATACTGGCAATATAGCTGAAAACCATGGTGCAACAGTACTCTTAGAAAATCGTAAGGGATATGGTTTTAGCTGTTTAAGGGGAATGGATTATCTCAACTCAAAAGCTAAGCCGGACGACATTATTATATTCCTGGATGGTGATTACTCAGATTTTCCTGAAGAAATATCCATGCTGATCAACCCAATTATACATTCCGGCTATCAGATGGTAATAGGATCAAGAGTATTGGGCGAACATCAGTCGGGCTCACTGCTGCCCCAGCAGATTGCAGGAAACTGGTTGGCTACTAAATTAATGGAGCTATTTTTCAATGCAAAATTCACAGATCTTGGACCATTCAGAGCCATACGCTGGAATGCACTAAAAAAAATAAATATGCAGGACAAAACATTTGGATGGACTGTAGAAATGCAAATAAAAGCAGCAAAAAACAAATTAAGATGTACTGAAGTTCCCGTCAGTTATCGTAAGCGTATTGGTAAAAGCAAAGTATCAGGTACGATTAAAGGTACATTTATGGCCGGATATAAGATTTTACTTACCATTTTTAAGTATATCTAATCTTATAATTCCAAAATGATAGCAACTGGTATCATCATTCTATATTGTTTTCTTTTCTTTTTTGTGATTCTGTTTAGTATCGGACAGCTCGCTTTACTTTTATCTTATCTATTTAACAAAAAAAGTACAGTACAAACCATTATTCCCGATCAATTACCTTCGCTCACCATTCAGTTACCAGTCTACAACGAGCGATTTGTAATAGAAAGACTTCTGGATTCAATCTCAAAATTGAATTATCCCAAAAATCTAATGGAAATCCAGTTACTTGACGATTCTACCGATGACACCACTTTAATTGCTGAAAATAAAATCAAAGAGCTAAATAAATCCGGATTTAATATAAAACATATTCACAGAACTAACAGAAGTGGTTTTAAGGCCGGAGCACTTCAGAATGGACTTATTAACTCTTCAGGTGAGTTCATAGCAATCTTTGATGCCGATTTCATTCCGGAAAAAGACTTTCTTCACAAAACATTAGTTCATTTCACGGCAGATAATATTGGACTGGTACAAACCAGATGGGGATTTCTTAATGCAGCAAACTCCTGGCTAACCAAGGCACAGCAGTTAGCCTTAGACGGACATTTTATTATTGAACAGGAGGGCCGATATAAGGGTGGATATTTCATGAATTTTAACGGAACGGCAGGTATCTGGAGGAAAAGCTGTATTCTGGATGCTGGTGGATGGGAACCTGATACGCTTACCGAAGATCTTGACCTGAGTTATCGGGCACAGATGAAAGGTTGGAAATTTACTTATTGTCCAGAAATTATTAGTCCCTCTGAACTTCCTGACAATCTGAACGCAGTACGGTCGCAACAATACCGCTGGGTAAAGGGCGGAGTTGAAACTTCAAAAAAATTACTGTCCAAACTCTGGAATTGCAATCTTTCAATACCAGTAAAATTATTCGGCAGCTTTCATCTGCTTAATAATTACATTTATATCTTCATACTGATGACAGCAATATTAAGTGTTCCGGTAATGGTAATCAAAAACCTTCAACCTGAATTTGAATCGCTTTTCAGATGGAATATCCTATTGATAATTATCTTCCTGATTAATTTCCTGTACTGCTTTATTGCAATCCGGAGGAATAATAAATCAATCCTATCCTCATTAATTGAGATCTCCGAAAAATTTCCGATTACTATGATTATTTCTTTAGGGATGAGTTATCAGAATTCTAAAGCCATAATCAGCGGACTTATTGGAAAACAATCCGAATTTGTCAGAACCCCTAAATTGAATTCACAATTAGTAGAGAATGAGTACCTTAAAGAATACACAACCAATAGATTACAAATTGCTGAATTAATTCTATTCTTTTATTTTCTGTTCGCAGTATCCGCCGGGTTTTATTTCAATGATTATGGTTTTCTGATTTATCACATCCTGATACTGTCAGGATATGGATTCGTTCTTACAAAAGATTATAAGGAAAACATCCGGATCAGGAGGAAATTGCATTAATGATATCGTATTGAGTAATAATCTCTATATTTCCATTTTCATCTTCAACAAGTACAGCCATATTTTCTTTATTTATAATCGAACTGATCTTATCAATTGAAGTATTTAAATCGATAAATGGAAACGAAGATGTCATGATATCCTTTACTAAACCTGAACGAAGCGAAGGATTTTCAAGCACTGAATTGAGAATGTCACTTTCTGTCAATTTACCAACAATCATTCCTTTCTGAGTAACAGGAATCTGAGAAATATTTAATGATTTTATAGTATTAATTGCCTGAAGCACTGTTTGCTCACAATCGATAGAAACAATTTCTTGCCTTCCTCTCTTTGAAAGAATTGATCTGGCATTCAGTTTCTCATCAGCCAAAAATCCGCGCTCCCTCAGCCAATCCTCATTATACATTTTTCCCATGTAGCGCGATCCATGATCATGAAATATAATCACTACTACATCACCCTCTTTCAAACTATCCTTTAATTGCAATAAACCTGCAACCGCAGAGCCTGCAGAATTCCCTACAAATATACCCTCTTTCCTGGCTATCTCCCGGGTCATTAAAGCTGCATCCTTATCAGTAACCTTTTCGAAATGATCAATAATATCAAAATCCACATTTCTCGGTAAAAAATCCTCACCTATACCCTCTGTGATATAGGGATATATCTCATTTTTATCGAATATTCCGGTTTCTTTATACTTTTTAAATACTGAACCATAAGTATCAATACCCCAAATTTTAATATCAGGATTTTTTTCTTTAAGATACCGGCCTGTACCTGAAATCGTACCTCCTGTTCCTACACCTACAACCAGATGGGTAATCTTACCCTCGGTTTGCTCCCAGATCTCCGGCCCCGTTTGTTCATAATGAGCCTGGGAGTTGGACAAATTATCATATTGATTAGGTTTCCATGAATTAGGCACCTCTCGCTCCAGGCGGGTTGAAACAGAATAATAGGAACGTGGATCTTCGGGATCTACA
>JBAZHY010000395.1:0-3080 GCA_041652175.1 Pedobacter sp. | reverse complement strand
TAATCCGCCGGCATTGGATACTGCCGAGGCAAGTCGCCACCCGCTGCACCACACCATTCCCGCCTGTATGATCGGATATTCAATGCTAAAGAGTTCTTTAATTGAATTCATTATCTAAAATCTATACTAATCTGAGCATTTCAGAATCAGGATTTATTTCCATTCCCCTGACATTTCTGATCAGATTCAAACCCGGGGTTTTACCCTTTTCAATACTTCCGAAACGATCCTGAACCCCTAAAAACATGGCCCCGTTCAGTGTAGCCCATTCCAGCAGAGTCGTAAATTTAAACTCCGGAAAATATGTCTGTATCGTTTGAATTTCTGAAAGTATACAGAGTTTTTCATTCGAGGCCAGACTATCTGTCCCGATGGTCATCTTAAACCCTGAATCCTGAAATAAATTAATGTCCGGCAAACGGTTCTCAATATAAAGATTCGCATTGGGGCAGAAGCACCAGTAAATCTCCTTTCCCGACAAACAGGCAAAGCGGATATCCTCTGCATCTGTGAACGTATTATGTACCAGCATGATCTTTTGTTCATCAGACAGTAAAGGCAGCACCGTCTGCAAAGAGGTCCTTAGCTGAGGCTCAAAGAAACTGATATCCTGATTCAGGAACTTATAGAAATCGATAAAATCCCCGGTTTTGTTCAGGAAAAACTCATTTTCCTGAGCGCATTCCTGATTATGGATAGTGATCAGATTATCCTGACCTGAAGAATATTCTTTAAGTATCTGAAACAGTTCCTTTGAAGCCGAATAAGGAGCATGCGGAACAATGGAAACGGGCAAAGGGGAGAATTCATCTTTCAGGCTCAGGGCCCTATGAAAGGCGGCTTCAGCGCGCATCGGGTCGAATCCGAGTAATTCAGCAAAAGTATGGTAATAAATTTTACTCTTTTGCTTCACAGACTTTGATAAAGCGTTATTCGAAATATCCCCTACGGCTACTATTCCATTCTCAAACATCAGCTTATCATACTCTTCCATTGCCTTCAAAACCTCATCCGGTTCCGCAGCCCGCCGGGTAATCACCGAGCGGATAAAGGAAGGCAGCCCCAGCCCCCTGGGCAGCTGAGCCTTCATATGGGAAAGCTCCAGGTGACAATGTGCATTTACAAATCCGGGTACAATAATCCCATCATACCGTTCTGTCTGATCAGCAACAGCAACAGCATTTTCCGCATCCATCAGGTCGATGATTCTGCCTTCCTCATTCATCACCACTACCCCATCTTTGATCGGAGCAGAGCTTACAGGTAAAATATAGCCGGCACTAAGATATCTGAGCATAAAGCAAAAATATGAGATATAAATTAGTATTGAGTATTGAGTAATGAGTATTGAGACTGCTGAGTTCAGATTAGCAGGCTTAATTCAAGCAAAGTGCAACAGTTTCAGAAACTAAATTTTCGTATTTTTGCAGCATAATGCAGCAGGTACAGAAAAAAGACATCCGCAATTTATCACCTGATCAGTTGAAGGAGGAATTTATTGCAATGGGCGAACCGGCGTTCAGGGCTAAACAGGTCTATGAATGGCTGTGGGCAAAGTCCTGTACTGATTTTGATGAAATGAGCAATCTCTCCAAGTCATTAAGAGAGAAACTTAAGGAACAATTTGTTATAAATGAAGTTGTGATCAATCAGTCGCAGTTCAGCTCAGACAAGACCATTAAAAGTACTTTTAAGCTCTATGATGGAAATATCATTGAAGGGGTTCTGATCCCGGCTACTGACCGCATGACTGCCTGTGTGAGTTCTCAGGTTGGATGCAGTCTTACCTGTAAATTCTGTGCTACAGGTTATATGGAAAGAAAACGTAATCTGAATGCTGATGAAATTTATGATCAGGTAGTTCTGCTTGATAAGCAGGCTAAAGATAATTATAATACCCCTCTGACTAATATCGTATATATGGGTATGGGCGAACCTTTACTGAACTATGCCAATGTATTAAAATCCGTTGAACGTATTACTGCTCCCGACGGACTCAATATGGCTGCCAAACGGATCACTGTTTCTACAGCCGGAATCGCTAAAATGATCAAAAAACTTGGGGATGATGGAGTACGGTTTAATCTGGCACTCTCACTTCATGCGGCAAATGATGAGAAACGAAACACCATCATGCCCATCAATGAGCAGAATTCACTGAAAGCACTGGCTGAAGCCCTGAAGTACTTTTACTCCAAAACCAAAAATCCTGTGACCTATGAATATATTGTCTTCAATGATTTCAATGATCATATTGAAGATGCTGAAGAACTGGTCAGATTTTGCCGTCATATCCCCTGCAAAGTAAACATCATTGAATACAACCCAATATCCTTTGCAGATTTTGAAAATGCCGGAGTAGATAAGATCGAGGCATTTGCTGCATACCTTAGAAAAAACGGCATCAATACCAATATCAGAAGAAGCAGAGGCAAAGATATTGATGCCGCCTGCGGACAATTAGCGGTGAAAAGTTGAGGAGGCAAGGAAAAATTAAAAATTAAAAATTACGGGTTACTACATCATTCAGACAACAGGTAACAGACAACATACACTTGTAACCGGTAATTAAGTGCCTGTATACTAAATTACAACCCGGCAGCCTCCAATCTCAATACTCAATACTCAATACTAATTCCGTCATCCTGACGAGCCGGGCAGGTTTTTGATCCTACCGGGATATCGATGGCGAGGAAGGATCTACTCAATAGAAAGGTAGAAATTAGCAAATTTAGGGAATTAGCAAATGATGGGACAATTTGTCAATGAGGCAATTTGTCGATGGGACACAATGAAAAATTAAGAATTAAAAATTACGGAGGCTGCCAGTTCAGATAAACCGATAGCTATCTGACGACAACAGAAATGAAGTCTTAAACTAATGGATGTTAAACTCCAACCCGGCAGCCTTTAATCTCAATACTCAATACGCACTACTCATCCGATAGCCATCGGATACTAATTCCGTCATCCTGACGAGCCGGGCAGGTTTTTGATCCTACCGGGATATCGATGGCGAGGAAGGATCTACTCAGTAAGGGAGTAGAGTCCGATAATTATCGGATGATCATTGAAGTAAT
>JBAZHY010000394.1:0-3081 GCA_041652175.1 Pedobacter sp. | reverse complement strand
TTTCTCTTTGCCCTAACTTCATAAAACAGGTTGGGTCTGTTAAATGATGATTTAAAAAGAGCCGCATTATTCATATGCAGGTTTTTCTGTATGTCCTGCTGGACTTTTGGCGTTGCAGTTGCAGTAAGCGCAATTATTGGAATATTATCTCCAATATTATCTATAACCTGCCGGATACGCCGGTATTCCGGTCTGAAATCGTGCCCCCATTCAGAAATACAATGTGCTTCATCAACAGCTACAAAAGAGATCGAAATTCCCTTCAGAAAATCAATATTTTCCTGCTTGGTTAACGATTCAGGAGCAACGTAAAGTAATTTAGTCGATCCGGATGTAACATCTTCCTTTACCCTGGCGGTTTCTGATTTATTTAAAGATGAATTTAAAAAATGTGCAATACTGTCAGTTCCGCCAAATGCCCTTAGCTGATCAACCTGATTTTTCATCAGGGCGATCAATGGAGAAATAACAATTGCAGTTCCCTCACTCATCAATGCAGGCAACTGATAACAGATTGACTTTCCACCACCGGTTGGCATAATCACGAAAGTGTCCTTTTTTTGAAGGATACTGGTTATAATAGCCTCCTGATCCCCCTTAAAGTTATCAAAGCCAAAGAAATTCTGTAAATTGTCAAATAAGGATTTGTTTATTTCCATTACTTATCTGGAAAAAATTGAAATTGGGTCATAATAATCTTCAAAATAACATATTTTTGCGACAAATATCTCTTTAATTTAAAAATAATATCATTGAAAAACAAGGTTGAAATATTAGAAATCGCAAAAAAAACCCTTCAGACAGAAGCTGAAGGAATCATGCAGATTTCAACTTTCATAAACGATGATTTTTCAGAAATAGTACATCAAATTCTATACCTAAATGCACGTGTTATTGTTACCGGAATAGGAAAAAGTGCAATCATCGGTCAGAAAATCGTTGCCACATTCAACTCAACCGGAACTCCTGCCATTTTCATGCATGCTGCTGATGCAATTCACGGGGATCTGGGAATGATTCAGAAAAATGATCTGATCATTTGTATTTCAAAAAGTGGGAATACACCTGAAATTAAGGTACTTATACCTCTACTGAAACAGGGTGGAAATAAGCTTGTTGGTATAGTCGGTGATATGAATTCTTATCTTGCTAAACAATCAGACTGGGTTCTTGACACCACGGTTAAACAGGAAGCTTGTCCCCTGAATCTCGCCCCTACAACGAGTACTACTGCTCAATTGGCTATGGGTGACGCTTTGGCAGTCTGCCTACTGGAATGCCGTGGATTCAGCAGTGAGGATTTTGCAAAATATCATCCCGGCGGATCATTGGGTAAACGCTTATACCTGAAAGTTGCAGATCTTGCAGCCCAAAATGAAAAGCCGGTAGTTACTTCATCTGCCACAGTAAAAGACGTGATCATAGAAATCACTAAAAACAGATTGGGTGCTGTTGCTGTTGTAGATTCAGGTATATTGCAGGGAATTATTACAGACGGGGACATCAGGAGAATGTTGAACAAAAATGACAGTATCAATGGCCTTTCAGCTGCTGATATCATGACCAGTTCCCCCAAATTTATTGATAAAAATGAACTTGCCATAAACGCACTTGAAATCCTGCGAATGAATAATATTACTCAGCTGCTCGTTGGATCTGAATCAAAATTTGAAGGTTTCATTCATCTTCACGACCTGCTCAAAGAAGGAATCATTTAAGATTTTTAAACATGAAAAATAATTATGCCCTGATAATGGCTGGCGGCATAGGCAGCAGATTTTGGCCTATAAGCAGAACATCCTATCCAAAACAATTTATAGATATACTTGGAACAGGCAAAACTTTAATACAACAAACTTACGATCGCTTTTTAAAGATTGTACCCAGGGAAAACATTTTCATCTTAACCAATGACAACTATATTCATCTTGTAAAAGCACAGCTGCCTGATATTGATGATGCACAAATACTCGGCGAGCCAATTATGCGTAATACAGCTCCCTGCATTGCCTATGGAAGTCATAAAATCCGTAAAATTAATCCCGATGCTGCCATAGTCGTTGCGCCTTCAGACCATTTGATATTAGACAATGATGAATTTATCCGATGCATTAATATTTCGTTGGATGCTGCCGTAAAGAACGACTGTTTAATTACACTTGGGATTAAACCATCCAGGCCCGACACAGGATACGGTTATATCCAATATAATACCCAAAAGATTCAGGATGACTTCTTTAAGGTTAAGACCTTCACAGAAAAGCCAAGCTTCGAAATTGCCAAAACCTTTGTGCAAAGCGGAGACTTTCTATGGAATGCCGGAATATTTGTCTGGTCTGCAGAAAATATTTTAAAATCATTCCATAAATATCTGCCTGAAATGAATGATATTTTTAAGGAGGGGGATGATCTTTACAATACAGACAAAGAAAAAGAATTTGTTCAGTCTGCATTCACTCAATGTACAAACATTTCGATTGACTATGGGATCATGGAAAAAGCCGATAATGTTTATGTACTTCCTTCAGAATTTGGCTGGTCGGATTTGGGAACCTGGGCTTCTGTTTATGAACTTTCTGAAAAGGATTACGTTGGAAATGCTGTTAGCAAGGCTAAAAAAGTGATCATGTATGATTCTTCTAACTGCATGGTCAATATACCTGACGGGAAATTAGTTGTACTTCAGGGCTTGCATGATTTCATCGTTGTGGAAGATAATAATACGCTTTTAATTTGTCCGCGTGATCAGGAACAGGAAATCAAACAAATTGTAGCTGATGTAAAACATCGTTTCGGAACAGAATTTACTTAAAATTTATTTTTTGTCTGACTGCTTCATAAAGAAGAATACCGGCTGAAACAGATACATTCAAAGATTCTATTTCGCCAAACATCGGAATTTTCGCCAAATGATCTGAAATACGTATCATATCGGTGGATATTCCGTTTTCTTCGGATCCCATAATTATTGCTGTTGGAACAGTATAATCAGGCTGGTATAGATAATTATCTGTTTTCTCGGTACAAGCAACCAGTTGCAATCCCGACTCCTGAAGAAATTTTGCAGTTTTAAAAAGACTA
>JBAZHY010000393.1:0-3085 GCA_041652175.1 Pedobacter sp. | reverse complement strand
AATCCGGAGGTTGTGAAATACTGTTCCCGTGAAGGAATACCTGTTTTCCCGGGTGCATATACCCCAACAGAAATTTATCAGGCCTGGGAATTGGGTGCCACGATGGTAAAGGTTTATCCGGCAACTGCTTTAGGCCCTGATTATATCAGGGATGTTAAAGCCCCGCTCAATAAGATCAAATTAATGCCGACGGGAGGAATCAGTCTGGCAAATATGCAAAGCTTTATCAAAGCCGGCGCTGATGGTTTGGGGATTGGCGGACAGCTGTTTGATAAGGATCTTATCAAATCGGCTGATTGGGAAGGCTTGAAAGGCCATTTTAAACAGTATGTCAATTATTTTTCGTCATAAATCCTAAAACATAAACAAAATTCGAATGGTAGCTCCAAAGGGAAAAAATTATCGCTGGCTGATTGTCGTTTTATTATTTACAGGTACTGTCATCAATTATCTTGATCGTCAGATTATTGGTTTGTTAAAACCTACTCTTGAGGCTGAGTTCAGCTGGACTGAAACTGATTTTGGAAAGATAATGTCGGCATTTTCATTTGCTTATGCCATAGGATTGCTCGTTTCAGGAAGATTTATTGATAAAGTAGGAACAAAACTTGGTTATACTGTCGCTGTTGTGGTTTGGAGTTTGGCCGGAATGTTTCATGCCCTGGCCAAATCTGTAACAGGATTTGGAATAGCAAGACTTTCTCTGGGTATTGGCGAAGCAGGTAATTTTCCCGCTGCAATGAAAGCGGTTGCAGAATGGTTCCCTAAAAAAGAAAGGGCTCTTGCAACCGGTATTTTTAATTCGGGTACTGCTATTGGTGTAGTTGTAGCATTAATTATTGTTCCGATCATCATGCAGAATTATGGATGGCATGAAGTATTCTGGATAACCGGCGCAATGGGTTTTATATGGTTAATATTCTGGCTTTGGTTATATGATATTCCTGCAAAGCAGAAAAGGTTGAGTGCTGAGGAGCTGGAATATATCGAAAGTGATAAAGGGGATACTACAGATCAGGTTAAAAGTTCAGTTAAAATATCCTGGGGTAAATTATTTTCTATTCCGCAGACCTGGGCAATTGTTACCGGTAAGTTCCTGATTGATCCGATTTTCTGGTTCTTCCTGTTCTGGTTACCTTCTTATTTTTCATCTACATTTAACCTGGATCTGAAAGTAATCAGTCCTGAATTGATGCTGATTTATGGTGCAACAACTGTTGGAAGTATTGCCGGAGGGTATTTTTCATCTGTTTTGATCAATAAAGGCTGGCCAACCCTAAAAGCAAGAAAAGGAGTACTTCTGTTGTTTGCAATAATTGAATTATGCATTATGATCGCTATTGCCCAGTTCGTTACGGATAAGTGGGTTGCTGTCGGACTAATCAGTCTGGCGGTGGCCGTTCATCAGGCATGGGCTACCAATATTTTCACTATGGCTTCTGATATGTTTCCGAAAGAGGTGGTTAGTTCTGTTGTTGGAATAGGAGGGATGACCGGCGCAATTGGAGGAATACTCTTCCCGATATTTGTGGGTTATCTGTTGGATGTTTACAAAATCGCAGGAAATTTAACAGGTGGTTATAATCTGATATTCACTATTTGTGGTGTAACTTATCTGACTGCCTGGGTGATTATTCATTTTCTTACCAGAAAATCGGCAAAAATATCTGCTTAAAAATGATTCAGTTTTGTAAATATTAAGAAATATGATTTTAAAGTTTATTAAAAAAGCTACGCTGTTTTTCACTTTAATGGGGTCGCCTGTATTGATTTCAACAGTCAGTGCACAACTGTATAACTTTACTGAGGAGCAGATGAAAAGTTATACTAAAGAAAATCCTTATAGTCGTTTCCCGGGTGGAAGACCAATGATACCTGCTGCAATTTTGGATACCATACGGAAAATGGATATTCAGGTAGTTGAGGCAATTGGCTCATTGCCAAGAGAATATACCAATCAGTATGAAGACGGATGGAAATCCCTGATCCCGGGAAAGAAACTCGTAGGCCGTGCATTTACTGTTCAGTTTATGCCTTCGCGCCCTGATCTGGTTGCCGGAATGCAGGCTGAGGCAGATAAGAACAACTTTACCGGTTTGAATAACAGAACCACCATTGACATGCTTCAGAAAGATGATCTGGTGATTGTAGATTTGTATGGTAAGGTACAGGGCGGGACTTATGTGGGTGATAAGCTATCTTATTATATCTGGAAAACTACCGGTACCGGTCTGATTGTAGATGGAGGGATTTATCTGACAGAAAATATTCAGCAAAGCGGGATGCAGGCATTTTACCGTGGTACCTATCCGGGTGCTTTGAGTAATGCCACCGTTTCGGGTATTAATGTTCCTATTCGTATCGGAAAAGCTGTTATTATGCCTGGTGATCTCGTTATTGGAGATCAGGATGGAATTTTAGCGATTCCGCCGCAGTTTGTTCCAAAGCTTATTGCAAATGTGACCCGCGACCGTCGTCGTGATTTCTGGATGAAACGGGCATTTGATCTTGGGAAATATAAATCAAGTGATATTTATGGACGTCCTAAAGATCCTGTATTACTCAAGCAATTCGAAGATTATCTGAAAACCGGCGATGCGAAATTATTGCCGAAATAACGATTTTAATTTTTAAGACAATGAAGATCTTCAATATTGTTTTCTGCATTTTGTTCATTATATCTGCCGGCCTGCAGTATAATGATCCTGATCCTGTAATCTGGATCCCGATCTATCTTCTCGGTGCTTTTATTTCCTATTCTGCTACCAGGAATAAATATTATCCTTTATTGACCCTCTGGGGAATTATCGTATTTTCAATTTATGCTGTTTATCTGTTTTTTGATAAGTCAGGGGTACTTACCTGGGCAACAGAACATCATGCCGAGAATATTGCCGGAAGCATGAAAGCTGCCAAACCCTGGATTGAAGAGACCAGGGAGTTTTTTGGATTGCTGATTCTCATTATTGTTATGTTAGTTAATTATATCGCTTCAAAAAAAGCAGGATCAGCTTCATAATCAATCAAAATTATTAAGGGTAACCTTTTTGCTTTTGGATGTATTGTTATTTTCTGAAGCAAATGC
>JBAZHY010000392.1:0-3085 GCA_041652175.1 Pedobacter sp. | reverse complement strand
AAAACTAAAGTACCCCCCAAAACTGTCTTTTTATGTCCCAGCGACCAGTTCAGAATATTGGTAACCCAAACAGTAAAACGATCCAGACTTCTTTCAAAGCTCAGAATGATCTTTCCAAAGAAATTCTTTCCTTCAATCTTCTCCAGCTTTCCAAAACGGGAAGAAAGAAGAGGAATAATTGTAAATGAAGTCAGCAAACTTAACATTGTGGCAATCATCACCACCACAGTAAACTGTCGTAAAATATCCGAAACCAATCCCGTACTCAAGGCGATCGGGAAGAATACAACTACGATTACAAGGGTAATTGAAGTTACTGTAAAACCGATCTCCTTCGTTGCCTCATAAGAAGCCCGGACACGGTTCTTACCCATTTCCATATGCCGGTAAATATTCTCCAGTACGACAATCGCATCATCCACCAGAATACCTACCACCAGGGATAAACCAAGTAAAGACATCAGATTCAGGGTATATCCGAGCAAATAAATTCCGATGAACGTAGCGACCAGGGATGCAGGAATAGATACCATTACAATTGCTGCATTTCTTAAACTGTGAAGGAAAAACAGCATCACAAAGGCTACCAAAACAACTGCAATCAGCAAATCGTGAATAACCGCATCGGCTGAAGCCAGTGTATAAACAGAACTGTCTGATGCTATAGTCAGGTTAAGGTTCAGGTTTTTATACTCAGTCTTCAATCCTTCAATACTTTTCTTTACCCCTTCACTCACTGTTACTGCATTCGCATCAGACTGCTTCAGAATCTGAAGGGCGATAGCTGCTTTTTGATCCACCCGGGCGATCTTTTCTACATCCTTTTGAGTATCCTGAATCTCTGCAATATCAGATAAACGTACCTGAATACCATTTTTATCAGAAACGATCAGATTTCGTAATTCATCAACAGAAGCATATTTACCTGCCAGACGTACCAGAATATCCCTGTTCTCTGTACGGATACTTCCGGTAGGGAAATCCAGATTGGAAGATTGAATAATCTGTTGAACAGATAATAAAGGAAGATTATAAGCTGCAAGCTTTTTCTCATCAATATTAACCTGAATTTCGCGTTCCCGTCCGCCAATGATATTCACCTGCGCCACACCCTCCACACGGGAAAGGCCCGGAACAATACGGTTCTTTACCAGATCATAAAACTGAGCATCATCCATACCCGCTGTAGCAGACATCGTGATAATCGGAAGATCATCCAGCGAAAACTTATTCAGTGATGGGGCCTCAATATCATCAGGTAATTTCGATAAGATGGAGTTTACCTTACGCTGAGCATCATTCAAAGAGACGTCTACATCAGTCCCACTATTCAGTGTAATGGTTACCAGCGATAAACTCTCATAAGAAGTTGCCTGTATCTTTTTAATATTCTCCATAGAAGATACAGCGTCCTCAATCTTCTTGGTCACGGTATTTTCTACCTCGCTTGGTGAAGCACCGGGGTATACCGTCGCAACCGATACTATCGCCGGAGAAAACTTAGGCAGCATTTCGTAGTTTAAGGATTTGTAACTGATTAAGCCCAAAAGGGTTAATACAGTGAACAATACCACTACGATGGTTGGACGCTTAATGGATATTTCAGCTATTTTCATTAGTTCTTCATTATTTTTTAAAGCTATGAAGCTTACATTCACCGATGCTGGTCATAGATCAGCACTAAGCTTATGCAGGTTTCATCAGTTTTTTATTGCTTTTAAAGACTGTAAGACCGCCACTCAGTATTATGACAGTGAATTCAATTTTCAGCCCGATTCTTTATTTTAACTTCTGAACTTCTGTCCCATCAACCAGATTGATCTGCCCGCTGGTAATGATCAGTTCACCCTCCTTAATTCCTTCAAGCACCTCCACACGGTCACCAAAGATCCTGCCCGGTACAACCTGACGTTCTTTTGCCTTATTTCCTTCAAAAACAAAAACTTTATTACTGTTTATGCTGCCAACAAAAGCACTTCGTGGCACTGAAAGTGAAGCAGCCTGATCAGGAAAATCAAATACCGCAGTACCATACATACCGGCTTTCAGCTTTCCTTCTAAATTATTACTAACTTCCACTTCAACCGGGAAATTCAGGCTATTATCTGCTTTAGGGGCAATGAAGGAGATCTTTCCTTTAAAGGTAATTCCCGGAAATACGTTCGACTTTATTGTTACAGCATCCCCTACTTTAAGATTAACCACCTGATTTTCATTGGCTGTAGCCTGCAACTTCAGTTTAGATACATCTACAATTTCGAATAACTGATTACCCACATTCACATAAGAACCCTGTTCTACAAATCGCTTATTAACAATCCCAGAAATTGGCGATTTGATATTCGCATCGGCTGATTTAAGATTTGCTGACTGAAGCCTTGCCTGAGTTGTCTGTACATTCAGACGGGCATTATCCAGCTGCTGCTGAGTTACCCCACCGGTTTTGAATGCACTTTCATAACGCTCCAGATCCCTGACAGCACTCTGATGGTTCGCTTTTGCAGTTTCAACATCTACATTCAGCAGATCAGCATCGATATGTGCTACCAGCTGACCTTTCGATACCCGGGAGCCCTCATCCACCAGAATGCGGGTCACCCGTCCTGCATTTTCTGTTGCCAGAATGAGATCCTGATTAGCTGCAAAAGTTCCGTTCGCACTAAAATCAAGGTTTATCACTGTTTTACTTACCTTTTCGGTATTTACTGCAACCAATCCAACATTCCCGGATGAAACAATCGCTGTGATCTCTGCGTTTTTCTTTTTATTCCGGTCTAATACCCAGGCAATCAAAGCAAGTATTGCTACAACTACTACTATCGATAAAATTCCTTTCTTCTTCATTTTATTAGTTCAATAATGATTTTATATTTCCGTTAGATTGTATTAATTGTATTTCAGCAAGCCTATAATTAAGCAATGCCTGATTATAGCTGTTCTGGGCATCAACTAATGAGGTTTCAGCATTCAAAAGATCAGTCAATGTGGCCAGGCCATTATTATAATTATTCTGGGTACTGGTATAGACCTCAGCAGCAAGTTTCATGTTTTCTTCCTGCGCATTGATAGTACTGATATTATTTTT
>JBAZHY010000391.1:0-3085 GCA_041652175.1 Pedobacter sp. | reverse complement strand
GTATTGAGTATCAAGTATCAAGACAAATACCGTTTCGATTATTAGTTAAGGCATTCATTTCGGAACTTTGTTAACTTAAAACTTATAACCTATAACTTAAAACTTAAAATGCGCGATATCAGTCATAAGCAAATCACTTTACGAAGTGCCCGGGCAGTAGCTATTATTTTTTGTTCGGAACAAAGTATTAATCTGATCAATTCTAATGAACTGCCCAAAGGTAATTTGTTTGATGTAGCGCGTGCAGCAGGTTTTTTAGGAGCTAAACTTACCCCCCAGCTTCTGCCTCACTGTCATCCGGTAACTATAGACGGCATGGAATTCAGCTTTGAATTTCTGAATAAGGATCAGCATGCCGAACTTTTTGAAGCAGTGGTATTCAACAGAACCGGTATAGTAATTCGTGCTGAGGCAAAATCCATAGGTCGTACAGGTATTGAGATGGAAACATTAACTGCAGTATCAGTAGCAGCGCTGGAGATATATGATATGTTAAAGCCTGTAGACAGCAAACTTGAAATAGGCCATATCAGACTACTTGAGAAGAAAGGTGGCAAGAGTGACCGGAGCCGTTATACTGAAGATTCGCCTAGCTGTGCCGTCCTTGTTTGTTCTGACTCCACCGCAAAAGGTGAACGTGAGGATAAAAGCGGATTGCTGATTACTGAAATGCTGAGACAAGTAAATGCTGAAGTAGTCTATTATAAGATCCTTCCTGATGAGAAGGATGCCATCCAGCAACAAATTAAAGATTGGATAGCTGAAGATATACAATTCATATTCACCACAGGAGGCACAGGACTCGGTCCGCGGGATAATACCGTAAGTGCTGTAAAAGAAATACTTGAAAGAGATGCAGATGGTATTACAGAAGCCATACGTTCTTTCGGACAAATGCGTACTCCCCTTGCCATGATGAGCCGCTCTGTTGCCGGATCTGTTGGTAAAACACTGATCGTTACCCTCCCCGGAAGCAGTAAGGGTGCCAAAGAATCACTCGAAGCTATTCTACCCGGAGTATTCCACGCCAGAAAAATGCTCGAAGGCGAAGGACATTGTTAGTTAGTTGTCTATTACCTGTTACCAGGATTTCGTCATTCGTAATTCGTAATTTTTAATCCAGGCAGCTAATTTCATATTCAGCACCCTTTATCTCAATACGCTATACTCAATACCCAATACTATTACCTGTTACCAGGATTTCGTAACCCGATAGTTATCGGGTCGTAATTCGTCATTCGTAATTTTTAATTTTTAATTACCCTTTCACCCCCCATTTCCCGCCGTTTACCGAAAACTTACCGCCACCTGCCTAATAGCTATTCTGCTGTGTTGATGAGCTCCATACTTTTGAATCAACAAATCAAACAAAGAACTCTAAAACAAAATTATTAACATAAAAAACAAAATCATGAAAACTTTAAAAACTATCACAGCAGCAGTATTAACAGTAGTATCATTCTCAGCCTTCGCTGCAGACGGAATCAGAAATGAAAAATTAAAATTGAGTTATCCTGCACAAACCTATGTTGATGCAATGACTCATGGAAAAATCAATGCCTTACCACAGGTACTTGATAAAGAAATTAAGTATACTACTACTCAGGGAGAAAAAATCTTTAGCTTCAATAAAGCTGAAATGCTGAAATCCCTTGAAGGTATCAGAGGAGTAGAGCAAAATTGTACTACTGAATACAGTGTTATTGAAAGTACCCCTACCATCAGTGTGGTTAAAGTGACAATGAAATATGAGCATTTCTCAAAAATCACATATCTGAACCTGGCCAATACTGCCAATGGATGGAAGATTACCAGCATCGCTACTTCATTTATATAAACCATTTGACTCTTAAAAAAAGGCTCTGTTCAGGATTGATCCTGAACAGAGCCTTTTTTTATCAAATCTGAATTTACTTACTTTTCAGGGCTCGCAATTCACCGTAAAATGACATTGCCTGCCGGTTTGTACTGATCACTCTTAAATCAGCATAACCACTTGATGAGACAGAAAGGTTCATAACATCAGGATCATCGGGCTTATTCAAACCTATGGTCACTTCAACCCTTCCTTTTTTACTCTCCTTAACGGTATGATTAAAATCTGATGAAGTAAAGCTCAGAGGACTACCAGTACTTGAAAATGGAGCACTGTAAGCCACTCCAAAAAATGGCAGATGACTTTCAAGCGAATCCCCCTGTACCTTTAAAAAGTACTCAGAAGTAAGCTGAACCATCCTTCCGCTTGCAGTATAGGCCGACTGAGCCGTGAAAATATAGTTCTTGCCTTCAAGCAATTGTTTCAACTGCTCTCTTTTCTGCCCTTTGCTTAAAGTATTATCCTGTGCATAAACCTGAGTGACAAATATCAGCATCAATATCAGCACCTGAATGAAAGGTCTTAAGGTTTTCATGATATGAATCATTTAATATCAGAAACAAAACGCTGTGAATTGAGATCACTGATACATTGGTACCGGCTTGATTTTACTACTGTAAAGATAAACATTGTAAATATTAGTGTCCGGTAAAAATTTAAACTAAAGCAAAATCACTTATTACAGTATCTAAGCAGAGTTTTGAAGAAATTTTTCTAAAGCATACCCACCTGTTCAGTGATTTCAAAAAATCATTATTGCCTTCAGCTGTCTGTTTAAATGCAAAATTGTTGATCCACTTGATTTTTTTTTCGCTCATGCCGCTGGGCACTTCCTTTTCCCTGCAGCTGGAAAAGGAAGCAAAAGAGCCGCGGCTGTCCGGTATTTGTTGTAAATCCACATTTTATCCTTTTAGTGCAATCCAAGCCGTGTCCATGGCAGAGAGGCATGAATGTTTCTACAACACTTCTCCGGATTGCTTGATGTCTGTGCTTTATGATCATCAGAATAAAGGATAAAACGCGTCTTTACTGCCAAATTCCGGAAGGCCGATCCCTGCAAAGCTCAATACCTGTGAATTATGAACGATTCTCCGCCGAATCAGGATTCCAGCCAACGTTCATAGTATACAGGTGGTAGCGAAGGACGTTTCAATCCCCAGTGCCAGCAAAATCAAAGAAACAGAAGCAGGTTCAATCAAAGAGCAATAC
>JBAZHY010000390.1:0-3094 GCA_041652175.1 Pedobacter sp. | reverse complement strand
GCAGGTGTATCTTTGAGGGTCAATGTTTTTGGATATTTTGTCCTCGAACCATATTATGCAATTCCATTCCAAAGAAAGGATGTTAATCTTGGAATATTTGGATTAGTCTTTGCACCGGGCTGGTAAGAATAATTAATCAAAAAAAGTGATCATGAGATCACTTTTTTTGATTAAAGGAAAACTTTATTCCTCAGCAGTTCGTAATTCAAGTATATCAATAACATTCAATTGATGAATTTTATACCCTAACATTATGAAAGCACTATTAAGCACTATCAGTCTGGTATTATTCTTTACATGTACGGCTTGCACACAGGATAAAAGTAAGGGTAAGGAAAATACTGCAGCACGAAAAACATTTCCAATTCAGAAATCTGAAGCTGAATGGAAAAAAATTCTGAGTCCGATGGCCTTTGAGATTATGGTAAAACGGGGAACTGAACCGGCATTCAAAAACCCTTATGATAAAAACTATGATAAAGGTATATATGTAAGCGCTGCAACCGGCGAACCTTTATTCAGCTCAGATGATAAATATGACTCAGGAAGCGGATGGCCCAGTTTTACAAAGGCTATCAAAGCCGGAGTAATCACCGTAGTTACCGACAATAGTCACGGAATGGTTCGGGATGAAGTCATAGAAACAAAAACAGGACTTCACCTCGGGCATGTATTTGACGATGGTCCGAAAGATAAGGGCGGAAAACGTTATTGTATGAATTCAGCAGCCCTGAAATTTATAAAAAAATAATCAGGACAAAGTACTTGCCGGTACCTTTACCGGTTTCATTCCTGAAACAAGAATCTGCTCAAAATCTAATCCGATAGTCAGATCTATCCAGTCGGGGTTTACAGATCTGACCATCCGGTCTTTCTGAATACGTGTAAACTTACTGATCAGATTAAAGCGCTCCAAAGCCGAATTTTCTGAGCTTAGTTCCTCAAAATAAACCAGCCGTGTTAATTGCTGTCCGGCATCAAAAAAAAGATTAGGCATTTGCCTGTAAAAGCTCATGGTTTTCATCAGGTCAGTACTCATACCTACATGGATACAGCTTCTGTTTCTGTCTGTAACTAAATAAACAAATTTCTTGGTCTTCATGGCTGGTTTAATCAGGATCGGCATATATTAAAAAATAAATTGTTTGTTCTGTAAATAATTGCTAATTTTATGAGCATAAATTTACTAACAATATTAGCAATTCCAAATTTATTTTTAAAATGTCAAACATTTCTTCCAATCTGAAGTATCTCCGTAAGAAAAAAGGATTTACCCAACAGCAATTCGCAGACAGTCTTGAGATCAAACGCTCACTGGTTGGAGCGTATGAAGAGGATCGGGCAGAGCCGAAATATGAATTGCTCAAGAAATTTGCAGAGTTTTATGAACTGTCCATGGATGAGCTGGTCAACGAAAAAATCGATGACAAATGGAAACCAAAGCCTAAAGGAGATCCGGCTAATATTCGTGTACTGAGTATATCAGTAGACAGTGAGGATCGTGAAAATATAGAACTGGTTCCCGTCAAGGCCAGTGCAGGATATCTGAATGGTTACGGCGATCCTGAATATATATCTGAACTCCCAAAGTTTCATCTACCGATGTTCCGTCAGGGAACTTACCGTGCATTTGAAATAAAAGGCGATTCCATGCTTCCCCTGCAATCGGGAACTGTAGTTGTTGGTGAGTATCTTAGTAACTGGAATGATCTGAAGCCCGGGGAAACCTATGTGGTGATCAGTAAGAATGATGGCATTGTCTATAAACGCATCGGAAACAGGTTTAAGGAAAACAAATCTTTGAAACTGATATCGGATAATTCTGTTTATGAGCCTTATAGCATTCCCGGAGAAGATGTTTTGGAAATATGGAAAGCAAAAGCATACATCAGTACCAGTTTTCCGGAACCTGCGCCCGAACCAACCCTGGAAACCCTGACACATATGGTATCACAAATGCAGAAATCCATTTCAAATCTTGATAAAAATAAATCTTAACATCTTTTAACAATTCAGATTTAAACCTTATTTAAATAAAACCATCTATATCAGTAAAATAAGCATAACAGATATGAAAAATTTATTTATGACTGCTGCATTACTGATCGGATTAGCAACTGCAGCTTATTCACAAGATACTCTGCATAGAGGCAGGCAGGGCGCAGGAATGATGGGGAAACAGGAAATGAAATCTCCTGAAGAACGTGCTAAGATGATGACAGATGCGATGGAAAAGAGATTAAACCTGACTGCTGAACAAAAAGAAAAGGTCTATGAGCTTAATCTGGAACGCGCCATGAAAATGGATAAATTGCACCAATCACAGGAAAAAATAAGGAAAGAGCAGATGGGAAAAGGTCGTGAAATAATGGAAGAGCATGACAAAAAGCTTAATAAGATCTTAACTGAAGAACAGCAAAAAACACTTAGTGAAGCAAAAGAAAAACAAAAAGAAAGAATGCAGCAACATCGCCAGCAAATGATGCAAAGGAGAAAACCCTAATAATTCAATCTACATTGATTAAGAAAAGCGGCCAATAACAGCCGCTTTTCTTATTTTTGACAAAAAATATTTTGGAGACGGTCAATAACTTTATTTCTGAAAGTCTGGAAAAGCGGGAGCTGAACCATTCCCTGAGGAATCTGAAATCAGAAAATTCCAAAGTCGACTTTTGTTCCAACGATTATCTGGGATTTGCACGCTCAGAAAGTCTGCGGCAATCCTTTCTTACTTCACTGAAAAAATATCCTGATTTTCGGCTGGGATCATCAGGTTCAAGATTGCTTGCAGGTAATGACAGTTTCACAGAACAACTGGAAGAAGAAATCGCCGGTTTTCATCAGTCGGAGGCAGCACTGATTTATAACTCAGGCTATGATGCTAATATTGGATTATTCTCATGCCTTCCACAAAGGGGGGATACCATAATTTCTGATGAATATATTCATGCCTCAATCATAGATGGTATTCGTCTGAGCCATGCACAACGATATGTTTTCAAACACAATGATCCGGAAAGCCTTGAACAAAAGCTGAAGCTGGCAAAAGGTAAAATATTCATTGCCATTGAGAGCCTGTATTCAATGGACGGAG
>JBAZHY010000389.1:0-3095 GCA_041652175.1 Pedobacter sp. | reverse complement strand
TGTAGTGCTAATCGCGACAAGCTGGTGCAAGTATTGTTATGCAATGAAGAACACCATGATAAAGGATAATAAGGTTGCCGTATTATTGAATGAGAAATTTTATACTGTGTTTCTCGATGCGGAGGAGAGGAATGATATATTTTTTGCAGGTAGAATCTTTAAATATAAAGCCGGAATGCATGAGCTGGCAAGGGAACTTAGCACAATAAACGGGCGGGTCTCATATCCCTCACTTTGCATTCTTAATAGTAAAAATGAGATTATATACCAGCAGGACGGATATATGTCGCCCGGATCCATGTTGTTTATGCTTCAGAAAATAGCACAGAATTGAATATGTTGAGTGAGTTTATTCTTAACGAGTTTTCAGTTAAAACCTGTTAAGAATGTCATTTTAACCTCAGCTCGGTATCATTGAAAAATAGATTTAGGATAAATGTACTGCCAAATGTGTTTAAATTCGGTTGGAGTGGATGCCGGCTGGATTTAAAGCTGGTAGGGTGTGGGCGAAAATCAGGTAAAAATGCATATCAGCAGAATTTTAAACCCTAAAACCTTTAAACAAAGAATGAAGGTAGCTTAAACCTGATTAACTGTATCGATTCATCCTATTTAATAATCATGATCGGAATATTCACATTATGGCGTACTGTATCCACGGTGCTTCCAAAGATCAGATCTTTGATACCCTTGTGTCCATGGGCACCCATGACCAGAAGATCCAGATCCTTCGCTTTCACAAGTTCTGATATTGCATTTGCAGCAGTTCCGTAGCCTATTTCGATATGTGCCTGATAACCCATGTCTTTTAGATTTTGCCGATATTTTTCAAGATTGTCGGTATCACTTTGCGTTTCATGATCGAGTACTTTTTCGCCATGAAATCTGGCTGCAGCGGTTTCAACAATATGGATCAGATAATATTCGGCATTTTTCCCTCCCTGTATTAATGCATGGTGAAATGTATTTCTGTCATTCTTTGAAAAATCAACAGTGATGCCGATTTTTTTATACTCTACCTGCCCGAGTTCGCCGATTTCAAGGGCCACTCCGTGAGGAACGTTGAATGTTTTGCGCTCTTGTCTCCTGAATAAAGGTACCAGAAATACATAGAGTAATAATATACCGATAGCTATGGATAGAGGAATCACAAGCAAATATATCCACCAAACGCTGATAGTTGCACTGCTAAGCCATGTACCGATCTCCTCGATCACAAGCTGCACATTCAGGCTTACAATGATCAAAGCAGATAACCATGCCAATATTTTAACCCAGGTTTTGATGGTGTATTCT
Source organism: Pedobacter sp. (assembly GCA_041652175.1). Classification (GTDB taxonomy): domain Bacteria; phylum Bacteroidota; class Bacteroidia; order Sphingobacteriales; family Sphingobacteriaceae; genus Daejeonella. The sequence continues at coordinate 1,799 of JBAZHY010000389.1, read as the reverse complement.
TTCATTTTTTCCTGATCGGAGTTGAAGTGAATTAATGGAATTACTGCAAAACCCAGTTGTAAACTCAGGGCTACCTGGCTTAATATAAGCAGCTCACCCAATGCATCTTCTCCGAAGAAAATTATAGTAAAAAATGCCGGGATGATTGCAAGCAAACGGGTTAACAATCGCCTGATCCAGGGCTGTATCCTGAGATTCAGATGACCCTCCATAACAATCTGTCCTGCAAGCGTTCCTGTAATGGTAGAGCTCTGACCGGATGCGATCAGGGCAATGGCAAACAGGGTTGGGGCAACAGAGCCGAAAATATTGTCCAATAATTTATAGGCATCCTGAATCTCAGCCACTTCAAATAAACCATTTTTGTGAAAAGCGGTCGCAGCCAATACCAGGATCGCAGCATTGACAAAAAATGCAAGATTTAAGGCAATGGTTGTATCGACCAGGTTATATTTTAAAGAATCCTTTATTCCTTTGGGGGTACGTTCAATTTTCCTTGTCTGAACTAATGAAGAATGCAGATACAGATTATGTGGCATTACTGTTGCTCCAATGATCCCAATAGCAATGTAGAGTGCATTTCCCGACAGGAAAGACGGTTCAAACCCACTTAAAACCTCACCTATGACGGGTTTTACAATGAACATTTCTGTTAGAAATGAAACCCCGACAATAAATACCATGGATACAATGAAAATCTCCATCATCCGCATCCCCTTATTCATTAGAAAAAGCAGTAAAAAAGTGTCTAGAATGGTTATTGATACCCCCCAGATCAGTGGAAGACCGAAAAGCAGGTTTAATCCGATAGCCATTCCGATGATCTCTGCAAGATCACAGGCTATGATTGCAATCTGTGCCAGAATATATAATGGAAAATTAATATAAGATGGATAAGTGTTTCGTGATGCCTGGGCCAGATCTAGTCCTCTGACAATTCCCAGGCGTGCACTTAAGGATTGCAGTAATAAAGCCATGATATTAGACATTAGCAGGACCCAGATCAATTTATATCCGAACTGGCTTCCACCTGCAATATCGGTTGCCCAGTTTCCTGGATCCATATATCCTACGCTTATCAGGTATGCCGGACCGATAAATGCCAGTAATTTCCTCCAACCTGTTTTCCCGGATGTAATTACCGAACCATGAACTTCACCTAAAGATTCGTCTTGCTTACTCATAGAATAACAAGTATGTTTTTTGCTACTTCTCGGCTGATTGTCAATTCTTTATTTTGTACAGACAGCATAATTGATCCGTCAAATTCAATTAGTTCAATAACGGTTATTTTGGTGCCCAATGTTAATCCCAATTTTTCAAGAAGTTTGAGAAATACTGATGAATGCTCACTGACGCCGGATATTGTTCCACTGTCATTTTGCATCATTTCAGAGATTTTAACCAGTTTTTTGTGCTGGATAGTTCCTGAACGGTCAGGTATCGGATCGCCATGCGGATCAGTTGCAGGATTTCCCAGAAAATCGTCCAGTCGATTGATTAGACTTTCGGAATTGATATGTTCCAGTTCCTCGGCAATATCATGTACTTCATCCCATTTGAATCCCAGCTTATCAACAAGAAACACCTCCCATAAGCGATGCTTCCTGATAATATTTACTGCTGCGCGGATTCCACTCTCGTTTAAAGTAACACCCTGGTATTTAATGTAGTTGATTAATTTTTTATCAGCCAGCTTTTTAAGCATATCTGTTACAGACGCTGCTTTGGTACTGGTCATCTCAGCAATCTGATTGGTGCTGACAACTTTGCTGTTACCCCCACTCAGATGATAGATT
>JBAZHY010000388.1:0-3102 GCA_041652175.1 Pedobacter sp. | reverse complement strand
TGACAAAAAGTTTTTTCTTATTTGGAATTAATTCAAATAAGGTTTACTTTTGAGTCAGATTTAAGAGGGATATGAAACTTTCACAATTAATACCGGGACAAACAGGAATCATTAAAGAATTCACTGATCTTGAGATGTCTGTTAAGTTGATGGAAATGGGATGTTTACCGGGTGAACCTATCGTAGTTGAACGACTGGCTCCGCTTGGGGATCCGATGGCTATTACTGTTTCGGGATATCAGCTAAGCCTGAGAAAGAGGGAAGCTTCAACCATCATTATGCTATAATCCCCCTCTGTGAACGGTGAGTTAAAAATTGTATTAGTTGGGAACCCCAACTCAGGGAAATCTACTCTGTTCAATGTCCTGACTGGATTAAATCAAAAAATCGGAAATTTTCCGGGTGTAACTGTCGAGAAGAAGACAGGCTATTGTAAACTTCCGGATCAGCGTCAGGCCCGGATTACAGATCTTCCGGGAACTTATAGTTTCTATCCTAAAAGCAAGGATGAGCGTATTGTACTGGATGCGCTGATAGATAAATCGGCATCTGATTATCCCGATCTGATTGTTTTTGTTGCCGATGCTTCCAATCTTAAAAGAAATCTGCTTCTTTTTTCCCAGATCGCTGATCTGAATATTCCGGTTATTATTGCCCTGAATATGATGGATCTGGCTACACAGTCGGGGATTGAAATTTCTGTTAATGAGCTGGCATTAAAACTCGGGGTTCAGGTAATTCCGATATCTGCACGTAAGCAGCAGGGAATCGACCGCTTAAAGGAGGCCATACAGAATAATAGTTCTGTGCCCCTGCAAAACCCTTCTATCGAAGTGGAAAGCATTGCGCCGGAGCTGATCAGAAAAATTCAGGAAGAACTGAAGATCGATAAGCCTTATCAGGCTTTACAGATTGCTCATCAGTACAATGAAATAGGTTTTTTATCAGCCGCCCAAAAGAGCAGGCTTGCTGAGCTTTGCAGGGAATTTGAATTCCATTCGCAGAAATCGCAGGCAACTGAAACTATTGCCAGATATAATTTTATCAACGACGTTTTGTTCGATACCGTAAAGGTGAAGACTAAACCGGGCGAAGAAACTATGAGTAACCGGATTGACCGTGTTCTGACTCATCGTGTGTTTGGCTTTGTGATTTTCTTTGCCATTCTTTTCCTGATCTTTCAGGCTATATTCTCCTGGTCAGAGTATCCGATGACATTGATTGAGGATTTGTTCTTATGGATGACAGATCTGGCTCTGAAGATTTTACCTCCGGGAGTATTTACCGATTTGATGGTGGATGGAGTACTGGCCGGATTGAGCGGTGTTATTATTTTTATTCCTCAGATCGCTATTCTTTTTGCCTGTATCTCGATTCTGGAGGATACCGGGTATATGTCAAGGGTGACTTTTATGATGGATAAGATCATGCGCAAGGTTGGACTAAGTGGTAAATCTATTGTGCCGCTGATCGGCGGATTTGCCTGTGCCGTACCTTCAATTATGAGTGCCCGTAATATTGAAAGCTGGAAAGACCGGATGATCACTATTATGGTGACTCCACTGATCGCCTGTTCTGCACGTCTTCCGGTATATACCCTGCTGATCTCACTGGTTGTTCCTGATGAGAAGGTTTGGGGTTTTATTAACCTTCAGGGATTGGCATTGATGTCGCTTTATATTCTGAGTATTATTTCTGCCATCATTGTGGCCTTGGTAATGAAACAGATTATCCGTTCCAGGGAACGTGGTTATTTCATTATGGAACTTCCCGTTTACCGTATGCCACGCTGGAATAATGTGCTGCTTACCATGTACCGCAGTGTGAAAGCATTCGTATTTGAAGCCGGTAAAGTAATTATTGCAGTATCGATCATACTTTGGGTACTTTCTTCTTATGGACCCCTTAATCGTTTTGAGCAGATCGAAGCTAAATACAGCACGGCAGCTATGAAGCAACAGCATGATCCTGCTGAGCTTGATCGTCTCGTCGCCTCCGAGAAACTTGAAAACTCATATGCCGGGGTTTTGGGCAGGTCGATTGAACCTGTAATAAAACCAATAGGCTTCGACTGGAAGATAGGAATCGCCCTTATTACCTCATTTGCTGCACGTGAAGTATTTGTGGGTACCATGGCTACTATTTATAGTGTTGAAGCAGATGATGCACATATGGAATCGGTGCGTGAGAAAATGGCTTCTGCCCGTAATCCTGAAACAGGAATGCCCGTATTTACTGTTGCTGTAGCATTTTCGCTGATGGTGTTTTATGCTTTTGCCATGCAGTGTATCAGTACTATCGCTGTAGTCTATCGGGAAACCAAAAGCTGGACATGGCCGGCAATTCAATTTGCGTACATGACCACACTCGCTTATCTTGCAAGTCTGTTAGTATATCAGCTGCTGAAATAGAATTGGATAAGATTAAGGTTCTGAGTATGTATATGCCTCCTGCTGCGGCACCTGTCATTGCCCGCTGGATAGACTATTTTAACTGTGAATTTAAGATCTCACGAAACAGAAATACCAAATACGGAGATTACAGACATCCGTTTAAAGACGCCGGTCACCGGATTTCAGTAAATTATAACCTCAATCCATACGCTTTTCTGATTACCACGGTTCATGAGTTTGCTCATTTACTTACATGGAATGAGCATAAGCGAAAAGCCAAACCTCATGGTAAAGAGTGGAAAGAGAATTTTAAACGGATGATGCGTCCGTTCTTCGAGCAGGAGATTTTTCCTTCAGATGTGAAGCATGCCATTCACAGATACCTGGAAAACCCCTCGGCTTCCAGCTGCACTGACCTGAACCTTTTCAGGGCATTGAAGCAATTTGATCATAAACCGGATGGAGTACATACCGTAGAAAAGTTACCACTGCATAGTCTTTTTTCCATTAAGGGGGGGCGTATTTTCAGGAAGGAATCTTTGATCAGAAAACGTTATCGTTGTGTGGAAGTGAAAACAGGGGCTGTGTATCTTTTTCCTCCCCTTGCAGAAGTGACTTTGATTGAGGAGGTATAGAAGGGTAATAAAATTTTATTAATGTTTTTCTTTCAAATAGAAAGATCAGTTGAGGTCCTTTTATAACCTTCATC
>JBAZHY010000387.1:0-3111 GCA_041652175.1 Pedobacter sp. | reverse complement strand
ATCTTATTACACCGGCAAGTGATTTTGCTAAACGTACAACCTGACGGGTGTATCCATATTCATTATCATACCATACATAAATCACGGCAGACCTGCCATCTTTTGAAAGAATGGTAGCCGGTCCGTCAACAATAGATGCATGACTGTTTCCGATTACATCACTTGAAACCAGTTCATTTGAGATGGAATATTCAATCTGCTCTACCAGATCGCCGAATAAAGATGCTTTTTTTAGCTTCTCCTCAATCTCCGCTTTACTCACCTGGTTATTTAAAGTCAGATTTAAGATAGCCAGCGAAACATCAGGTGTAGGAACTCTTACAGCATTTCCGGTTAATTTACCCTCAAGGGCAGGGAAAACTTTCGAAACCGCTTTATCGGCCCCTGTTTCGGTAATAACCATGTTCAGAGCTGCTGAACGTCCGCGGCGGTATTTTTTATGATAATTATCCAGCAGATTCTGATCATTAGTATAACTGTGAACCGTTTCAATATGCCCCTTTTCAATACCGAAGGTATCTTCAACGATCTTCAATACCGGAACAATGGCATTTGTCGTACATGATGCTGCCGAGAATATGGTCTCTGATGAACTGAAATCTGTATGATTGATCCCAAATACAATATTAGGAATATCACCCTTACCCGGTGCTGTAAGTAAAATCTTTTCAATTCCCTTTGTCTGAAGATGTTTGCCCAAACCTTCACGATCGCGGTAAACCCCGGTATTATCAATCAATAAAGCATTACTGATTCCATATGCTGTATAATCAACATCGGCAGGATCTTTAGCCGCAATCATATAAATCACCTGACCATTAATAATCAAAGCCTTATTTTCAAAATCTTCTGTAATTGTACCTAAAAACGGGCCGTGAACTGAATCATTCCTGAGAAGATCCGCCCGCTTGATCAGGTCTTCATCACTGTTTGTACGGGTAACAATTGCCCTGAGTCTTAACTGCTCACCCTTTCCTGCCTGCATCACCAATTCTCTTGCGGCTATACGGCCAATACGGCCAAATCCATAAAGAACAACATCCCTGGCCTGCATCTTAATTTTGTCTTTTCCGATATGATGACTCAGCTTTTGTATAACAAAGTCTTCAATATTAGTAGAATTTCCATTAATATCAATCCATTCAGATGTCAGTCGCCCTATATCAATACGCGAAGGGGCGAGGTTAGATTTAGCTATAGCCTGGGCAATTGCAAGGGAATCATAAATCGAGATGTTCTTATTTACAATATCTCTTGCATATTGATGGTGGGCAAGCACTTCACTGCTGCCTATATCAAAAAGAGGTTTCCTAAACAAGAGAAGTTCTATTGAACGGTCAAACCATAATTTCCCGACAACATTAATAAGCTCTATGGCTTTCTTTTCCTTGTCTATCCAGTTCTTAAATTCGTTTTCGTACTTATCCAGCATGATGCTTGAGTTGATTTGCCCCAAAATAAAAAAAGATCGGGCTTTTACCCAATCTTTTTAAACTCATTTATTTAAGAACCTATCCTAGATAGGATTTAAGAATTTTACTTCTGGAGGTATGCCTTAATCTTTGCAAGGCTTTATCTTTAATCTGTCTTACCCTTTCGCGTGTCAGATTGAACTTTTCACCTATTTCTTCGAGCGACAAAGGATGATTTGTACTTAATCCAAAGAACAATACGATGATTTCTCTTTCTCTTTCAGTTAATGTCGACAATGAACGCTTAATTTCTTCCGACAAAGATTCATTAATCAGATTGCTGTCGGTATTCGGATCACTGTTCTCTAATACATCGAGTAAAGTATTTTCTTCACCCTGTACAAACGGAGCATCCATAGAAACGTGGCGGCCGGAATTACTAAGTGTATCAGAAATTTTTTCTACAGTAGTTTCAAGATTATCTGCAAGTTCTTCGGGTGATGGCTCACGCTCGTATTCCTGCTCAAGTTTTGAAAATGCCTTACTGATCTTGCTTAATGAACCAACCTGGTTTAATGGCAAACGAACAATCCTTGACTGTTCAGCAATAGCCTGAAGAATAGACTGACGAATCCACCATACGGCATAGGAAATAAACTTAAATCCTTTAGTTTCGTCAAAGCGTTTTGCAGCCTTAATCAATCCCAGATTACCTTCATTAATTAAATCCCCTAAAGTAAGACCCTGATTCTGATACTGTTTTGCAACAGAAACAACGAAACGTAAATTAGTTTTCGTCAGACGCTCGAGGGCTGCCTGATCGCCCTCTCGGATTTTTTGTGCAAGAATTACTTCTTCTTCGGCAGTTATAAGATCTACTTTACCAATTTCATGTAAATACTTGTCAAGCGACTGCGATTCACGATTGGTAATGGATTGGGTTATCTTGAGTTGTCTCATTTATAAATAAATACTCTATATAAAAGTCTGCAAATTTAAACAAAAACTACCATCAAAGCGATTATTTGCCTAAAATTTAACTGATTTTTAAGGATTTAGCAAGAATAATTTTATGGTTTTATATCTACAAAAATCATTCCACAGATAAGCTTTTCTTGATATTATTTACATTCATCTGATAAACAGGATCAGGAATATTTTAATATTATATTTTTATCAGGTCAAATTCCTGTCTTCAAACCAAACATCATCCGGACGGGAATCAAAGTTTTCCATTAATCCGATCAAAATTTTCGGGTCATCATGAGCAATTACAAGTTCGCGATTTGAAGGTTTGAGGAATTTTTTCTCCACCATCAGATCAATCTGATTCAGAAGAGGGGTATAAAATTTATCGAAATTCAATAACCCTATTGGATTATTGTGTAATCCGAGTTGAAGCCAGGTCAGGACCTCAAAGAATTCTTCCATTGTACCGAAACCTCCCGGAAGGGTAATTACCCCATCAGAAAGATCAGCCATTCTTTGTTTTCGCTGATGCATGCTTTCGGTAATAATCAGTTCAGTAAGTCCACTGTGTCCAACCTCTTTATCCATTAAAAATTGAGGAATGACACCTATAGCCTTACCACCTCTTTCAAGCACTGCATCTGCGATCAATCCCATAACCCCTACCCTGCCCCCGCCAAACACCAGCGTAATATCTTTTTCACACATCACACCAGCAAGCTCATGAATA
>JBAZHY010000386.1:0-3112 GCA_041652175.1 Pedobacter sp. | reverse complement strand
TTTGGGGAATGCCTTCAATATCCTTTTCTGACCCATAAATGACTTGTCAAGAATTTGAGCCAACTTTTCATCGTGTTCTTCAATAACTCTGGCTGCAATAGTTTTACCTTCTTCTATTACCTCAATAGCATTATCCTTGAGTTCTGCCATTTCAGTTTTTAGTTCCTCTGTTTTTTCCATAAATAGGATACTTTCCGATGAAATTTTCTCTCCGATATAATCTGAAAGATTTCTCATCTTTGCAGCTATCTGATTGATTTGTTTTAGTTGCTTACTGAGTTTAAAAATAGATTGCACAGTTGCAACTATGTCTATTGCTAAATAAGTATAGAAAAAAATGAGAATAATTTGTCCAACTCTGATATCTATAAGTAACACAAGGTTTTGGATTATCGGGTGTATAACGTTCATTACAAGCAAGCAGACAAGGCCCCACATAAGTGAGAATTTTAAACAGGTATAACCCCCTATATTAAAAGGCAGATCTGAATAGTCCCACCATTTATGAGAGAAGATTTTATAAAATGCCCATCCCGTGAACCATTCCAACGCTGAAGTCAATAATACTGAACCAAGAAACAGCAAAAATATATTTTCTCTTAATGGTGTCAAAAATGCAATTATTATCACAGCTCCGACGCCGTAGATAGGGCATACTGCTCCATTCAGGAATCCACGATTGATAAATTTTCCTGTGTTCACAGCTGCATATGCAACCTCTGCACACCAGCCAAAAAAAGCATAAATCAAAATAAACCATAAATATAAATACATTTTACTACCTCACCCTGTAAATATATTTTCTATATTCCATGATCTGCTTTACCATGCTATGCTCTTCATTCTATAAGAGTAATGAAATAACCTTCTCAAAAGCAAAATGCGTCGGTGTGAGAATTTCTATCTTCTCAACCAACGCATTAATTATTTGTTCATCGATTTGTTCATCGATTTGTTCAATTAGTGATCGACCACCCTCGTCTGATAAGGTTGCAGCGCATAATAGCGGTTTTGAATAAAGTTCTGACCCCCAAAGAATGGTCTAAGGGAGCAAATCATTCGTAAATCCATCAGCTATAGTTGGGGTCTGAAACTGACAGTTAGCTTTGCTATAATCAAAAGATTCTTCAACTGTAACGTCACTATCTGAATCTAAAGGACTATCTGCTAACTTTAAACCCAGGCCCTGAATAGCAAAATAATAAGTGAATTGACCATGGCCGTCGCCCCAGTTCCCTTCATATGAAAGACCGCTAGTCGTACAGGCCATTTTGACCACCCGACCGGCTTCCTTCAATACACTCATCCCGCCGGAAAGACAGCTGTCAAAAATAAATATGATACGGTCGATGGTAAAACCGGCAAATAATTTTTTCAACTCACCATCCCAGATGTAGTCAAAACCGGTGAAATTTCCATTACATACAACGATTGACTGGTCAACGTTCTGTCAGTCCTCCTCATTTTATATTTCCTTTTGGCTCATTTTTTTCAATCCTCGTCTTGGTCCTTTTACTTTCTTTGTTGGTCTTTGACGGAGACGAGCTTAGTACCTTATTGAATTCCTGCAGTCTCTTGTCCGCCAGATAAAAGACGCTGCCCTCCGGGTATTTGCCGTGTTTATCCTTTTTACCCGCCGGTATTCCGCTTAACAACTCAATACCCTCTTCTATTGTTTTGACAGCATAGATATGGAAGCTCAGGTCTTTGACCGCATTCATTACTTCGTCTTTCAGCATCAGGTTATCGATATTCTGTGCCGGGATCACAACGCCCTGATCACCGGTCAGGCCTTTGGCCTTGCAGGCATCAAAGAAACCCTGAATTTTTCCCGTGACCCCGCCGATAGGCTGAATTTCTCCCAACTGATTGACTGAGCCTGTAACAGCCAGGTTTTGTTTTAAGGGAAGCCCTGTCAAGCTGGATAGAATCGCATAAAGTTCGGTACTGGAAGCGCTGTCTCCATCCACACCCTCATAATTCTGCTCAAAGGTAATCTGCGCCGTTAAACCCAGCGGTCTCTCCTGGGCAAATTTACCACCCAGATAACCAGCTAAAGTCAGCACCCCTTTGGAATGGATATTGCCACTCATGTCAGTTTCCCGCTCGATATTGATGATCCCGCCGCGGCCGACATAAGTTCGGGCTGTGATTCGCGTAGGCATGCCAAACATGTAATTGCCCATGCCTAATACTGCCAATCCGTTTACCTGTCCTACTATATTGCCTTTAGTATCAATCAGGATTTTCCCCTGCAGGATCATCTCCTGGATTTTTCCCTCCAGCCTGTTCGAACGATATTTGCGTTCCTGAATGGCTTTATCTACATGTTTAGCGTCCACATGCTCGGACCCGTTATTCTCAGCCAAAGCAGCCGCCTCATAAACGATCTCGGAGACCTCACTGAAACGGGTGGACAGCTTGTTTTGGTCCCGGGCCAGGATAGAACCATATTCGATCACCTTAGCCAAACCATCCCGGCTAAAATGTCTCAGATTTTCCCGCCGGCAGATCTCACTAACAAAGGAAACATACTGGTGCAGGTTTCCCTGCGTCCGGGGCATTTCAATATCAAAATCGACTTTAACTTTGAAGAGCTTCTGAAAATCTTCGTCCAGCGTAAAATAGGAATAGAACAGCGGACTGCCGATTAAGATAATCTTGACCTTAAGCGGGATCGGCTCTGGTTTAATCGTTGAGACGAAGCGATATTGCTCGCCGATATTTTCCACCACAGCTTGCTGATACTTCAGCGCCCGCTTAAGAGTATCCCAGGCAAACTGGTCCGTCAGCACATCCTTGGCTTGAAGAACGAGATAGCCGCCGTTAGCCCGTTGCAGCGCTCCGGCTTTGGCCATAGTAAAATTGGTATTTAATGCAAACATCGCGCTCTTGTACTCGATTTTGCCAAACAGGTTGTAATAATTACAGCTTAGTTCAAAGACAGCTGGCGAACCCTCGGTCTTTTCATTATTCACAAACAGGTTCACTTTGTAGCGGGTAAAGGGATCTGTCTCATCCTGAGGCATCGGGAAAGGCAGCGGCGCAGGTATGCTGGAACCCCTGAAAATACCGAGGTTCTCGATCACATCTTTGAGTACCTCATCCAGAT
>JBAZHY010000385.1:0-3126 GCA_041652175.1 Pedobacter sp. | reverse complement strand
CACCTGCACGTGCAAAGACTCCAACCTGATACCCCATAATGTTATTCTCATCGGTAAGATTATCCTTGGTTTTTAATGAAGAGTAATTAACCCCTCCTTTTATTCCTAAAGAGAATTTTTGCGCATGTGCCGATAAACCTGTAATCAGCATCAGGCATCCGGCCATAAATAATTTTTTCATAATCTTGCTTTTTTGTGAATCCTAACTTTAGCAAGCAACTTTTATTCCAAAAACAATGAATTATTCATTAATATGAAATAGCTTGAAATTTGTCTGGATAAAAGTTAATTTTGCATAAATTTAAGCCATGGCAGAGATCAGCATCAGCAATTCAGAGTGGGATCGTTTGAAGGTTAAAGTAAAACGTAAGTATAATCATCTAAGTGATGAGGATCTGGCTTATCAGCAGGGTCAGGAAGAGGAATTGATTACGCGCTTGATGGCAAGATTGAACCGTAAAAGGGAGTACGTGGTTTTTACCCTGAAAAAAGGTATGCTGCATCTCGAAACCAACCGGCTCTGATTAAGCTGTCTTCTTACCTGAAAATCTTCAGATTTTCTTTTATTCTTCATTAGAACAGAGCTTTTTCGTACTTTTAATCATCATAATTTTAAAGTATGGATTATCCTTCCGGTTCAAAACCCCTCAAAACTAAAATCAGACAGAGGATTATAGTCGGGGCAGTACTGATTTCTATAGTATCTTTTTCGTTTGTTGAAGACCTTTTTCAGGTTTCAAAAAACCTTGCAATATTTTCTGCAGTTTACAAGCAGCTTAGCATTAATTATGTGGATGAGGTAAATCCTTCTGAAGTAATGAGGACAGGTATTGACGCAATGCTGGAAGAGCTTGATCCTTATACTGAATACATCCCTGAATCTGATATTGAAGATTATAAGTTAAAATATGTAAGCACTCAGTACGGAGGGATTGGAGCAACCATTTCTAACAGGGATGGGAAAGTGATAGTTGCCGAGCCTTATGAAGGCTTTCCTGCCCAGAAAGCAGATCTCCGTGCCGGAGATGAATTGCTTGAAATCAATGGTATTAAACTTAAAGACAGAAATAATGAGCAGGTAAGCTCCATGCTTAAGGGCTCAAAGGGAACTGCGGTTAAGCTTCTTGTTCAAAGACCCGGACTTGCCAAGTCTAAAGAGATAAATATTATTCGTGAGGAAATACGGCAGGCTAATGTCCCTTATTTTGGTATGCTCGACAATAATATAGGCTATATTAAGCTGGATAAGTTTCTGGAAAATTCTGCAAAGGAAGTTAAAGATGCGCTTTTTGAACTCAAAAAGAATAATCTTAACGGATTAGTTCTGGATCTTCGTTTCAACGGTGGAGGAATTTTGCAGGAAGCTGTAAAAATTGTCAACCTGTTCGTCGATAAGGATGTAACTGTGGTAATTCAGAAAGGTAGGAATAATGAGAAAACCGTAACCTATAAGACCTTTAATAATCCTGAAGAGCCAAATTTACCATTAGTGGTATTGGTTAATAACCGTTCAGCTTCTGCTTCTGAAATCGTTGCAGGTTCACTTCAGGATCTGGACAGGGCGGTGGTAATCGGACAACGTAGCTTTGGTAAAGGTCTTGTGCAGCAAACATTCAATCTTCCCTATAATAGTCTGGTTAAGGTTACTGTTGCAAAATATTATACTCCATCCGGTCGCTGTATTCAGGCATTGGATTATACCCACCGTGATTCGGAAGGAATGGTTTTAAAAGTAGCTGATTCACTGATCACGGAATATAAAACTAAAACAGGGAGACTCGTATATGATGGGAGTGGAATCTATCCGGATATTTTTATTAAACCCCTTAAATATAGTCTGATTACTCAGACACTGGCATCTAAATATCATATCTTTGATTTTGCGACCCAATATCGTGTTGAACACGTCAGCATCCCCGACCCCAGGGATTTTAAACTCAGTGATGCTGATTATAATAAGTTTATTGTATTTCTTTCTAAACGGGATTATAATTACAATACGCGGACTGAGCGTTTGCTTAATGATTTACGTGAGGAAGCCAATAAGGAAAATAAATATTCAGACATCGGACCAGAGCTGGATGCTCTTAAAGCAAAAGTTACTCATAGCAAAAAGAACGATCTGATTCTGTTTAAAGATGAGATCAGTAAGGTTCTGGAGGCAGAGATTATTTCGCGTTATTATTTTGAAAAAGGCAGAATAAGACAAAATTTCAAATATGATAATGAGCTGAGCGAATCGTTAAAAATCATTTCCAATAAGGCAGTCCTTGCATCTATCCTTAACGGAGAAGGAACCTATAAATCTATCGGGAAACCCGGTGAAGATTATTCGGCAAATGCCGGAAAGTAATCTTACCAGTTATCACCCGATAGCTATCGGGTTGTCTGTTACCTGACAACAGACAACTGACAGCAGAAATAATTACTGTCTGAATGACAGTCCCATGTTATATAGCATAAAAGCCCACTTATCTGCCTGTTCTTCAATAATTTTAGCTGTTGGTTTTCCGGCTCCATGGCCTGCATTGGTTTCTATTCTAATCAATACCGGACTGTTGCCTCTGTGATATTCCTGCAATCTGGCTGCAAATTTGAATGAGTGTGCAGGAACTACCCGATCGTCATGATCAGCGGTAGTAATCAGTGTGGCAGGATAGGATACACCCGGCTTTAAAGCATGATAAGGGGAATACTTATAAAGATATTCAAACATTTCCTTCGATTCCTGGGCAGTTCCGTAATCATAGGCCCACCCGGCACCGGCAGTAAATTTATTGTATCGGAGCATATCCAGAACGCCTACTGCAGGAAGCGCAACTTTAAAAAGTTCAGGCCTCTGACTCATCACTGCGGCAACCAGTAACCCACCGTTTGATCCTCCCGAAATAGCAAGATAATCTTTGGAGGTATATTTATTGCTGATCAGATATTCGGCAGCAGCAATGAAATCGTCAAATACATTCTGTTTGTTCATTTTTGTTCCTGCAATATGCCACTTCTCTCCATATTCGCCACCGCCACGAAGGTTGGGTACCGCATAAACCCCACCCTGCTCCAGCAAGATTATATTTGAGGTGCTGAAAGCAGGAGTCAGGCTAACGCTGAATCCGCCATATCCATAAA
>JBAZHY010000384.1:0-3137 GCA_041652175.1 Pedobacter sp. | reverse complement strand
ATGTCCATTCCCTACCGGAATCATCTCCAACTGTGTCGTGGAATTCATCCTGTATTCAGGATACTGGATCTGTACGATATACGCATTGCCTGTACTCTTATCTAACCAATAGCCGGGTGCCATAAAACGCGTACTTGATGTTGCTGCTACTATAGATTTTGTGATTTTATCTGAAGTAAGGTTAAATTGTCCTGCTTTTAGACGATCCACGTCAATCTTGATAGCAGGATAATCCAATGGAGTTGCAATCTGCACATCTCGCAAATAAGAGATTGAATTTAATCTCTTAACCAACTTTCTAGCAGTTGCTTTTCCCTGCTCCAGATTCCTGTTTACGACTGATATCTCTATTGGGTTGGAAGTTCCCATGTTCAATACCTGACTGGCAATATCACCGGGTTCAAATGAAATAATTGCCCCCGGCAAGGTTTCTTTTACCTTATTTCGTAATTCTTCTTTAAAACGATCAATCGAAATAGCTCCCATTTTCAAATTAATCTTAGATACACTCTCATGCGGCCCCCCTGTCCATAAATAAAGATAGTTCACAGGAAAACTTGAAGGTTGTGTGCCGACAAATGCAGAAGTAATTTCTATGTTTTCCTTACCGGCAACCTGTGCTGTAAGGTCAAGCAATTTTCTGGTTGCATCCTCTGTTCGTTCCAAACGAGTCCCAACAGGAAGTCGGAGTCTGATTTGAGTCTGACCAGTATCAACAACCGGAAAAAGTTCAGTACCCAGGGATACAAAAAAGAATATAACCAAGCCTAATGAGCATAGTATAAATCCAACGCTCATAACTCTATTCTTTGCAGTGAATCGATTTATCAGATTGACATAGCCAGACTTAAATCTTTCAAAACGGGAATTATCATTAATATGATTCCCGGGCTTATGCACTTTCATAACCCAATTACTCATTACCGGAACAAAAGTTTGTGATAAAATAAATGAGGATATCATTGCAAAACCAACTGCTAATGATAACGGCATAAACAATGCTTTCGGCACCCCATTCATGAATAGCGAAGGCACAAAAACCGCCAAAATACTAAGCAATATTAATAATTTTGGTATAGCAATTTCCCTGCTGGCATCTGCAATTGCCCTCGCCTTATCTTTACCCATTTCCAGATGCCGATGGATATTTTCTATCGTAACAGTAGCCTCATCAACCAAGATTCCCACTGAAAGAGCCAAACCACCCAAAGTCATGATATTGATTGTTTGTCTGGTGAGATATAAAATCGTTATTGAAGATAGAAGTGCCAGAGGAATCGTCAAAACGACAATTATTGCTCCTCTTCTATCCCCAAGGAAGAATAATACCATCAATCCTGTCAGGATTGCTCCCAAACCTCCTTCAAATAATAATCCCTTCAGGGCCCTGATAACGTACCCGGATTGATCAAACTCGTAAGAAACTTTTATATCATCGGGAATGGCAGCTTGCATGTCTGGAAGGGAAGCTTTTACCAATTTGACAACATCCCAGGTTGAAGCATCCGCTCTTTTAGTTACGGGTATATATACTGAACGTTTACCATTTACCAAAGCATAGCTGGTTGTCACATCTGAGCCAATACTCACTGAAGCAATATCTTTGATATAAACTGCTGTACCCTGACCCTGCTGTAGTGGTGTGTTTTCCAAATCAATTAAGCTCTCGATAACACTATTTTGTGGTGTAATGTAAGTGCTGTCGCCAATTCTAACATTCCCAGCCGGTGATATTGTATTTGTGGTGACTAAAGATTGCATCACCTGTTCAGGTGTAAGTTGATAATTACGAATCTTATCTGGATCTATGTTTACAATTACTGTTTTATTATTCCCTCCAAATGGAGGAGGAGCTGAAACACCCGGTAAAGTAGAGAACATGGGCCTTACCCTGAACAGGGCTAAGTCGGAAATTTCTCCCAATGATCTTGTCTCTGAACTAAATACTAATTGTCCAACCGGAACACTTCCTGCGTCAAAGCGACTAATAAAAGGTGGAACAGTACCTGGTGGCATGAACGCTCTTGATCGGTTCACATATCCTACCACTTCAGCCATTGCCTGAGCCATATCGGTACCTTCATTAAATTCAATCTTGATGATGGCTGCCCCCTGAATAGATTTAGAATCTACATATTTGACTCCTGTGATATACAGAAAATGATACTCGTAATAAGAAGTTACAAAGCCCTCCATTTGTTCAGGAGAAAGACCTCCATAAGGTTGAGCAACATAAACTGTTGGAAGCCCCAACTTTGGAAATATGTCAATTTTACTGTTTCGAATAGACAAGTATGAAAAAAAGAGTATGGCAATAACAGCAACTAATACTGTCACAGGTCTCCTTAAGGCAGCGATTATGAGTTTCATATTAATTGTTAAAAAACAGATCTAAATCACCCTTAACTAGGCTGATATCAAGTAAAGAACGCTGAATATTTAGTTGGGCATTTGCAAAATTAATTTCTGCCTGCTGCAACTCAACCTGAGCCTGTATTAATCTGGTAAAATCTACCAAACCTGTCTCATAACTTATTATTATACTATTGAAAGTAAGTTCTGCAGCATTTAATCTGATAGCTGATTTTTTTAAAATGTCTGAGTTAGCCATATATTGCTGAGTTGCCAGATCTTTTTGTTTATTCAATTCAACTATTGTTTGTTGCAAACTAAACTCTTCAGCTTTCAGTATCTCTTGATATTGCTTTTTCTTCGCGCTTACCTGATAAAAATTCAATAAGGGAAAACTCAATTGAAATCCGGCACCAAGATTATTTCTGTTTAGATTCAGGCCATCAGATCGATTTATATTTCCTAAAGCATCTACACCGGAACCTCTCCCGTATGCATTAGCCCAAAAATCAAGCTTAGGTCTCCAGGTCCTATTCACTTCGCTAAGTTGTGCTTTAGCAAACTCCTTCTGAGCATTCGAAGCATTGTAATAAGGGTTAGCCTGAACATTGATATCTAAATCCGGACTTAAAGATGTTTCAATAGCGAAGACCGTATCAGCAAGTATAAGAGTCTTATCATCATCAGCTTTTCCGATTAAGCTGGAAAGCTCAATCAACTTCTGCTTATAATTATTCTCATTTTGCAATAGCTCAATTTGAGCCTGAGCGAGTGAACTTTGCAAT
>JBAZHY010000383.1:0-3140 GCA_041652175.1 Pedobacter sp. | reverse complement strand
ACATTCGAACCTCTTGTTTAATTACCTCTTTTTTAATTAACTTTAGCATTGAACCAAACTAATACTTATGGCAATTTATAAACTTCAGGTTAACGGAAAGACCCTGCAGGCTGATGTTGAGGCTGATACCCCGCTGTTATGGGTATTACGCGATCATTTAGGTCTTGTAGGAACTAAATATGGTTGCGGTATCGCACAGTGCGGTTCCTGCACAGTACATGTAAATGGGGCACCTACCCGTTCTTGTGTATATCCGGTTTCTGCGGTAGGAACATCTCAAATTATTACTATCGAAGGATTATCTGAAAAGGGTGATCATCCGCTTCAGCAGGCATGGGACGAAATCGATGTAGCTCAGTGCGGATATTGTCAGGCAGGTCAGATCATGACTGCTGCGGCACTTCTCAAACAAAATCCTAAACCAAGTATGGACGAGATCGAAGTAACCATGAACGCTAATATCTGCCGTTGTGGTGCTTATCATCGTATTCGCGATGCTGTGAAACTGGCCAGTACTAAAATCTGATCTCTATGACAAATGAAACTAACAATAGCAGGCGCGATTTCTTAAAGATGACCGCTTTAGCCGGAGGAGGTCTGATACTGGGCTTCAACTGGTTCAGTGCTGAAGCAGCCCCTAAAATGGCAGCTAATGCTGCAGCAGGGGATATCGGATTTAACAGTTACCTTTCAATTGCTACAGATGGTACCATTACCATCATGTCTCCGAATCCGGAACTGGGTCAGAATATTATGACTTCATTTCCGATGGTGGTAGCCGAAGAGCTTGAAGCCGACTGGAAAAAGGTAAAGGTATTGCAGGCTAATCTGGATAATAAATACGATCGTCAGTTAACCGGAGGTAGTGGTGCAGTTCCTCATTCATGGAAGTTATTGAGAAATGCGGGGGCTACGGCAAAGTACATGCTGATAGAAGCTGCTTCCAAAAAATGGACAGTACCGGCATCTGAATGTACTGCATCAAACGGATTTGTATTGCATGCACGTACTGGTAAGAAATTAAGTTATGGCGAGCTTGCAGAGGCTGCATCAAAAGTACCTGTTCCGGCTAATGTAAAACTAAAAGACCGTAAGGATTTCAAACTGATAGGAAAATCAGTTAGGAATGTTGAAAATAAAAAGATTGTAACCGTACAGCCATTATTCGGACTGGATTTTTACCGCGAAGGCATGTTGTATGCAATGATCCAGCGTCCGGCACAATTTGGTACTAAATTAAAATCTGTGGATGCTTCTTTTGCGAAGACTATGCCCGGAATTGTGGATGTTGTTACCTTCAAGAACAATGTTGCGGTTGTGGGTAAGTCTACCTGGCAGGTACTTAAGGCAAGAAAAATGCTGAGGATTGAGTATGAGAAGGAGGGTGCACTGGAAAGTACTGAAGATCATGATAAGCTGTTCCTCGACCTGATGGATAATGGAAAAGCAACGGTCAGACGTAAAGACGGAGATGTGGATACTGCCTTTAAAAATGCTGCAAAGATTGTAAAAGGCGAATATCAATGTCCGTTTATTTCCCATAGTCCGATGGAGCCGATGAACTTCTTTGCTCATGTGCGTCCGGATGGGGTTGAGCTTGTCGGACCGACACAGACTCCCGGCAGGGCACGTGCAGAAGTTTCACAATTGCTGAATGTTCCGGAAGATAAGATTACCCTTCAGCTTACCCGTTTGGGTGGTGGTTTCGGAAGAAGGCTGAAGAATGATTTTGCATCGGAAGCTGCAGAACTGTCCAGTATTGTTAAGGCCCCAATTAAACTGATCTGGACCAAGGAAGATGATATGACGGGTGGAACTTATCGTCCGGCCTGCCGTTACCGCTTTGAAGCGGCTTTGGATGCTTCAGGTAATATGATCGGGTATAAACTAAGAGGGGTGGGTATCAATTCAGGAAATCCAACCCGTGAGCATAATTTCCCTTCAGGTGCTGTAGAGAACTTACTGATTGATTCGGTTGAACATGCTTCCCCGATCACTACCGGTGCATGGAGAGCCCCGATTACCAATTTCCTGGCTTTTGCAGAGCAGGCATTTCTGGATGAAGTTGCCCATACTGCCGGAAAAGATCCTGTTCAGTTCAGGCTTGACCTTTTAGCTAAAGCAAAAAAATCGCCGGTAGGTGAGATGCGCTATGATGTGAACAGAATGGACGCAGTGATCCGTATGGCAGCTGAAAAATCAGGATGGGGTAAGAAGAAGGATGTATCTCAGGGATTCAGTGTTTACTTCTCCCATGCTTCTTATGTTGCCCAGGTTGCAGAGGTGGTTATGCGTGGTGGTTTACCTGTTGTAAAGAAAATCTTTGCAGTTTCTGATTGTGGTCAGGTTGTTGCCCATAATGGGGCGGTTCATCAGGTTACAGGTGGAATTGTCGACGGACTGGGTCATGCAATGTACAGTAAACTAACATTCAGGGATGGTGCTGCCGACCAGAATAACCTTAATTCATATCGTCTGATCAGGATGAAGGAAATTCCTGAGGTAGAGACTCATTTTGTTCAGAATGATTTCGATCCTACAGGTTTAGGAGAGCCGGCACTTCCGCCAACAGGAGGTGCAGTAGCCAATGCTATTTTTAAAGCAACCGGTAAACGTGTCAGGAATCAGCCTTTTATTGAGGAAGATGTATTTAAAACTGTTTCATAGTTGGTGTAAATAAAGTGAGAAGCCGGCAGTTCTGAAATTGCCGGCTTTTTTATTGTCAAATTCACAGAACTGTCAATTTATTTTTCGTTTAACAACAGGAATAATCAGTTTTACTATTTTGCCGTTTAACTAATCAAAAAGAATATTTATGAAATGTCCTACTTGTCAGACTACCTTACTGATTGCCGATAAAAAAGGAGTGGAAATTGATTACTGCCCGGATTGCCGTGGTATATGGCTTGATCGGGGTGAGCTTGAAAAGATTCTGGAACGTTCTGCAGACCACTATTCAAGCCGCAATAATTATGAATCGGATGTTAAAAAATACCATTATAATGACAGCGACAATTATAAAGGCCATCCCCACAAGAAGAAGAAATCATTTCTTGACGATATTTTCGACTTTTAATAATCTTTGAATGAATCAATACAACAGGGAATAATCTTCTCTGTTGTATCGATCAGATGATAAG
>JBAZHY010000382.1:0-3143 GCA_041652175.1 Pedobacter sp. | reverse complement strand
GGTTATCGCAACGATTGAAACAAATGAATCTGCCCAGGCTGCTGAGCCAGATCAGGAGCCGGTTCAGGATGTACAAAAGCCAATTGTAGTCGAAACACCTGTTAGTACAGAACAGGTTATAAATAATGCTAATAATTCCACTGAAAAATCAGATCTAAATAGTCTCGGTCGTTTTTATTCCCCCCTGGTAAAGAGTATGGCAGCAGAGGAGGGAATCAGTTTAACCGAGCTTGATTCAATTCAGGGTTCTGGTTCTGAGGGACGTGTTACCAAACAGGATATTATTGCTTATTTAAGCAAAAGAAATAGCGCGGAAAACAGAATTAATAATACAGACAATTCAGTTTTTGAGCCTGAAACTTTAATCAAACAACCATCCAGATCATCTGCTGTCTCTTCACCTGCTCCGGTAAGTTCGGTTTCAGGTGGTGATGAAATTATTGAAATGGACCGGATGAGAAGGCTGATTGCCGATCATATGGTGATGAGCAAGCAAACCTCTCCGCATGTCACTTCTTTCGTAGAAGCGGATGTGACTAATCTTGTGGTCTGGCGTAATCATATAAAGAGCAGTTTTGAAAAGCGGGAAGGAGAGAAGATAACGTTTACCCCGATTTTTATTGAAGCAGTTGCAAAAGCTATTAAAGATTTGCCGATGATCAATATATCGGTTAGTGGAACGCAGATCATAAAGAAAAGGGATATTAATATTGGAATGGCTGCGGCTCTTCCAAGTGGTAATCTGATCGTTCCGGTAATTAAAAATGCTGATCAGCTTAATCTATTCGGCTTAACTAAAGCCGTTAATGATCTCGCTTTGAGAGCGCGTCAATCTAAATTGAAACCTGATGAGACTCAGGGCGGAACATTCACCATAACAAATGTTGGTACTTTTGGTAATGTAATGGGTACTCCAATCATTAATCAGCCACAGGCTGCTATTCTGGCTGTGGGTGCGATCAAGAAAAAACCGGCAGTGATCGAAACGGAGTTTGGTGATGTAATTGCAATCAGACATATGATGTTTCTTTCCTTATCTTATGATCATCGGGTGGTTGATGGTTCATTAGGAGGATCATTTATCAGAAGGGTTGCAGATTATCTCGAAGCCTGGGATATGAACCGGGAGATTTAATAGCAAGGTCAGGCTTTGAATTAATTCCGGAAGAATATATATTGCCGAATGAAAAAAATAAATTTATTCATTCTTGTTGTATTCTTGTTCCAGGGTATATATACCGCCGCATTTTCTCAGCAGAAGGCCCGGTTTCAAGCTTCAATAGATGCTTTTAAAAAGCAGGATAGCATAAACTTTCCTCCAAAAGGAGCAATTCTTCTGGTAGGTAGCTCGTCTTTTACAAACTGGAAAGATGTTCAGGGTTATTTTCCGGGATATACCATTATCAATCGTGGGTTTGGAGGATCCAGTTTACCTGATCTGATTCGCTTTGCACCGGAGATTATTTATCCTTACCATCCTTCTCAGGTATTGATCTATTGTGGAGAGAATGATTTTCCTTCAGGTGTAAATACAACTGCAGATACAGTTTATAATCGTTTTACAAGATTATTCAGTATGGTCAGAACTCATTTGCCTAAAACAGAAATTGTATATGTATCGATGAAACCAAGCCCTTCACGATTAAAATATCTGGCTGAATTTCGTCGCGCAAATGAAATGATTAAAAGCTTTTTGAAGAAAAAGCAGAATACAGCTTTTATTGATGTTTATTCAAAGATGATTTTAAAAGACGGGAGTCCGATGAATGATATTTTTCTGGAGGATAAACTTCATATGAATAAAAAGGGATATTTGATTTGGCAGAAGGCCTTTAAACCTTATCTCAAAAAATAAAAAAGCGCTTCAGAAATTCTGAAGCGCTTTTTTATTTATGCTTTTTCAAACTTTATACCTTTCAGTTCTTCAAACTTTTCAGTTAGTGCGCCTGCCTGCGCAAGAAATGCACCATCTTCCAGTATCTGATATTTTTTGGCAATCAGCTCACTGATTTTAACACCGCCAAGTATGTATTTAAGCTCTATGCTTTGGTGCTGTTCAGCGATGAATTCAAAATGAATGTCACTAATCAGATCATCATGATTATAACGGATATAAACCGGAATAACATGATCATTTTGAAGCTTTAATTTCAATTCCTGATGGTATTTTTTGTATTCATAACGGTAATCATATCTTAATGCAGCTACATCCGAAAGAACCGCTGAGCCGGTTGGATGGCCTCCGGCACCTTTTCCATAAAATAATTGCTGATCAGCAAATGCTGCTTTAACAGAAACAGCATTGTATTCGTTTTCAACGTTATATAAAAAGTCGCTTTTAGGAACCAACTTAGGAATGACATATAAGGCCAGTTCCTTTTCATTCAGCTTCTTGGCTGTAGGGACAAGCTTGATTTTAAGATTATGTTCCTGTGCAAAATGTAGATCTGCCGATGAAAAGTTCTGAATTCCAATATTCAGAACTTCTTCGGGTCTGACAAAAACACCATAGGCATGAGCTGCAGCAATAATTAATTTAAACTTCGGATCATAACCGCCAACATCAAGCAATGGATCTCTTTCTGCAAAACCAAGATCCTGAGCCTGTTTTAAGGCATCAGAATATTCCAATCCTTCATTGGCAATCTTTGAAAGAATATAATTTGATGAGCCATTAAATATTCCACTGATGGAGTGAAGCAATTCATTATCGTAGTATTCTTCCAGATTTCTGATAATCGGAATACTTCCGCAAACTGCACCTTCGTAGAGTAATGATGTGCCGTACTTTTCCTGTAATTCAACCAATTCATCCAAATGTTCAGCAATCATTTTCTTATTGGCAGAAACTACATTTTTCCCGCCTGATAATGCTCTGGAAACAATTTCGAAAGCAGCATCGGCATCATTGATCAACTCAATAACAGTATTGATCTGCGGATCGTTTAAAATTTCATTCGCATCTGTGGTAAATAAGGATGACGGAAGTGATCTTTGTTTTTCCGGATTTTTAATTGCAATCTTTTTAATTTCTATATTCAATTCTTTGGTACTGATAATATCATATAAGCCCTGACCTACAACACCAAATCCAAATAGTCCAATTGTTAATCTTTTACTCATATTATGCAATTTTGTGCAAG
>JBAZHY010000381.1:0-3145 GCA_041652175.1 Pedobacter sp. | reverse complement strand
GCCGGAGGCACCCACAAAAGATATTAAAGCCATTTTAAAGACCCGGGCATTTTATTTATTACTGATAGGAAGTATGTGTTCGATCGGGGCAGTGAGCGCTACCAGTCAGAACCTGAAATTATTCTTTAGCCTCGATTTGAAATATTCGCAGCAACAGGCAGCCAATGTACTTTCGCTGATTCTTGCAGCCAGTATTTTTGGCCGTTTATTTATGGGCTGGCTTGCTGATCAGATCGAAAAGAAATATGTGATGCTTCTGATCTATTGTCTGGTAGCATGTGCTATTCCCTTATTGTATTTTGCTCATGTTCCCGGTGTGATTTATGTGTTTGCAATAGTATTCGGTATAGGATTGGGAGGGGATTACATGATAATTCCTTTGATGGCTGCTGAACTGTTCGGAGTAAGAGTTATGGGAAGGGTAATGGGTATTGTCTTAACCGGCGATGGCCTTGCAGAAGCAATTATGCCCTGGATGGTCGGCTGGATCAGGGATATCAGCGGAAGTTACGCCAATGGTTTCTCCGTGCTGATTGTGCTGGCTGTTGTGGGTATCATCACTGTGATCCTGACACCAAAGAGAATGCCGGCGAATTAATCCAGATACGGTTTAATAAAAAATGCCGGGAGTTTGGTAACGGTGAGAATTATTTGTTGAAGCCTCCCCATCCATTACACAAACCTTACGCACGGCCCCTCTAGGGGGGCACATGCACAACGTATTAAGGGTATCGTAGTATTCGTAATTTGTAATTCGTAATTTTTAATTTTTAATTTTCAATTCCCCCGCCATCCGTTTTATTTCCCCAATAATCACCTCTTCAATATCCGATGCCCAGGGTGAAGTAAATATCGGCGAATGGCTCGCTTCATAGCCGCCTTCCTTCCAGGCGATACTAGTAGGGATATAAGCCATCACATCATTGCTGTAGCCAAATACAAAAATATGCTGACCATAGAGTTTTTTCAGAGCATTACTGTATCCGACCAGTACTTCACCTCCCATAGTGATGACCGGCTGTTCGCCAAGCTTCCAAACCTGTAATGGATAAGGATAGGATGTCATTAGTTTTTCGCTGTTTTCGAGCTTTGAAAGCAGTACTTTTGCACTTGCCTTGAGGTAATCGGGGGTTTTGGAGGTATCACTCATCAGTCCCCTGAGTTCTTCTTTTGTCGGACTTGCTTTTTCAAATTTCAGATCGATTTCTGAATAACTGAGACTTAGTTCAGGTGATAGAACCTTCATATCTTCTTTTAAAACACGGTCGACAGAGGCTGCCAGTGTTTCGCCATATTGAATGGCCAATGCTACTGTTCTTCTTGGCAGAGGGTTCAGATCGGCCCCGGCCCCCTGAAAGAATAATGCAGTTGCCCCGGGATATTTTTTTTCGAGTTCGATCTGCGCAAATCCGGCATAATCTCCCGACCATTCATAGGTGCCCAATACCGTATTATGACAGGCATACCCAAAGGCTATGGCAATGATCTTCCCTTTGGTATTCGTTACCTTAATAACCGGAACAGCAAAATCATTAGGCCCCTTTAGTTCAGTCTGTGATCCCAGTGTATTCTCATTATTGTTTCTTCTGTTTACCTGGAAACGACTTACTCCATTTTCTGAAGAAAGACTTGCAGGCTGCAGGTTTCTGATTGCTTCGCCAACCAGGCTGACGAGCTGATCTTCGAGTTTTTTTGCATAACGATCGATTTTATCCAATTCTTTCTTGTCCAGAGTGAAAATATGTGGTGCAGATTGCGTTTCCGGTCCGGTATGGGTATGCGAGGCATTGATCAGGATCTGGGATCTTTTTAAGCCATATACCTGCTCAATACGATTTCTGACAGGTTCGGAAATTACTTTACGGATGGCCACCAGATCGAGCGAGATCATTACCGCACGCTGCCCTTTAGCATCTTCCAGAACCAGAGCTTTAGCCCAGAGGTCTGTAAGTTTACCTTCTGAGGCTTTGTTTCTAAAAGCATATCCGGCCATCCACATATGTTCTTCTGGCGTAATATTAGCCCGGGCAGTTCCGGCTTTCCAGTCTGCAACGACATTGTTCCCGCCGGCAGATACCCATGATGTATTAAGGATGCCTGATATTATCAGGCAGATAATGAGACAGATTTGTTTATTCATAAGTTTGAGTTCTGTGCTTTTGCAGGATCAATTTATGGAATTTCCTGTTTAAAATATCTAATTCTTGTTGTTCGTTAAAATCTGGAAAAAGCAGAATCTTTATCTCAAAGAAATTAAAAATAAATCCCACCCCATAACCTTTCCTCCCTCTATCGCCGGGATGGCTCGGCACTTTTGTTGGCCAAAAGTACCCAAAGGCCTCTTTCAATCCCTAGGTGCCGTTGGCCGCATGACCACCGCACATCAAAAAACAGTGATCGCTGCCTTTGGGGGATATTGCAAAAGGAAAGTATTCCGCATATGATCCCAAAGTCTAATGCTCGGTATTGCTTTTTGATTGAATCTGCTTCTGTTTTTTGACCTTTCCGGCACTGAGGATTGAAACGTCCTTCGGTACCTCCTGGATGCTATGAACGTTTATTAGGATCCTGCTTCGGCTGAGAATGATTAACACTAATAAATATTATGACCTTTGTAGAGATCAGCCTCCCTCCATGAGTAAAAAGTTTTCATTCTGATCAAATCCTTTGTATTTAATATGATACTGCTAAATATTTAATCAGCTTGCTCGGTTATCTAAAGTATACAGTTTGCCTGATACTGAATTCAGAATATTCTGTAAACATTTTAAAAAATTATATAAAGAATTGTAAGATTTTATCCCAATCTTTGTATCGCAATTATATGAAAAGGCTTTTAATCACCGTTTTAGCTATCTTCTACCTGAGCGTTTCGTCCGGGGCAACAGTGCATTTTCACTATTGCATGGGTGAGCTGATTGAGTGGGGGCTTTCGAATGATGGTTCAGACAAGGCCGATAATTGCAGCAATTGCGGCATGAAAAAGGGTATTTCTGAGGATTGCTGTAAAGATCAAAAGCAGGAATATAAGCTAAAGGAATCCCAGAAAACATCCTTAAATACGATTCAGTCTAAGGTAATTGATCTGGCTCCGCTTGTTTATCCTGAATTTAATATCACTTTCAAGAATGCTCAACCAGACCTG
>JBAZHY010000380.1:0-3152 GCA_041652175.1 Pedobacter sp. | reverse complement strand
TGAACTAAAAGTTCTGTCTGCTATTTTTAACATATTTTATTGATCTGAAGCATTAAATAACCTGTTTTAAAGAGGGGCTATTTAAATGCTGATAAATTTGCTTTATAATTTGTTTCCGCTTATCCGAAAAAGTTATGGCTGCGGATATGGCTACACCATAAATTCCGGTTTGCCTGATTGCGATAACATCCTCAGGTAAGATACCGCCGATAGCGACAACAGGTATATGAATATTGGCAGCATCCATCTGTTCAACAATCTGCTCATATCCTGCTAAACCCAGAATCGGACTAAGATTTTGTTTGGTTGTGGTAAACCTGTAAGGGCCGCAGCCAATATAGTCTGCCCCTTCATCTACCCGCTGCCGGATATGTGCAAAAGTGTTTGCGGTACCACCGATGATCATCTTATCCCCGACAATACGTCTGGCATCGGCTACAGACATATCCTGCAGGCCAAGATGCACCCCGTATGCTCCGGATTTTAACGCAATCTCAGGATGGTCATTTACTATCAATTTAGCACCATATAAATCACACAATTTACTGGCCGCTATGGCATATTCAAGGATGAGCTCACCGGGCTGGTTTTTAACACGGAGCTGTACCCATTTGCAGCCGGCATCCAAAGCTTGCTGAATGGCGCTGAGATGCGACACATCATCAGACTGTTGTGAGATATATTGTAGTTTATCAATCATATAAGTATCCTGATTATAATTATACAGGCAGATTTTCTTTTAACTGAATAAAGCATTCAATCGCTTTGTCCGGCTGATTCCATAGTGTACCTAAAACTGCCACACCATCAAAATCCATTGTTTTAACCTTTTGCAGATTAGAAATATCTATGCCGCCTAAAGCAATTACCTTTAACCTGATATTAGTTCTATCCAGCTTAAAATTTACCGGAAAAGTACTTTGATATTCAGGTTTTGATATACTGTTGAACACTGGTCCGTAAAAAGCATAATCAAAAGCTGATAATAAAGGAAGTAATGCCTTATCATGTACCGAAGTACTTAAAATATAACCCTGCGTTTTTAGTTCAGCTATATTTTTATCAGACGTGGCCTCCCTGTCGCGCTCAGTATAATGCAGTCTTTTGATACCATAATCAGCTGCGGTTTCATGGAACTGATGCAGGGAGATACGGTTATAAAACTGCGGCATTATTCCCTCTATCAATTGTCTGAGCGCATGAATATTGCTATTAGGTTTGCGGATATGAAAACATTTCAAGCCGGCTATAAACAAGTTATTGATGAAGGCAGATTCATCAGCAAGAATATCCGGACTTGAAATGACAATTAATTCCATTTTTATTACAAATAAATCCCGCTGCCTTTTTGCACAAACTCTTTTGATTTTTCTTCCATTCCCTTCGATAAGGCTTCAGTTTCCATCAATCCGTTCTCTTTGGCATAATCCCGTACATCCTGAGTTATCTTCATCGAACAGAAATTAGGGCCGCACATGGAGCAGAAATGAGCTATCTTGGCACCATCAGCCGGAAGGGTTTCATCATGGAACTCTCTGGCAGTATCAGGATCAAGGGATAAGTTAAACTGATCTTCCCAACGGAATTCGAACCGGGCTTTGCTTAAAGCATTATCGCGGTATTGAGCACCCGGATGTCCTTTGGCCAGGTCTGCTGCGTGTGCAGCAATTTTATAGGTGATTACACCATCTTTAACATCTTTTTTATTAGGCAGACCCAGATGTTCTTTAGGGGTTACATAACAAAGCATAGCCGTACCGAACCAACCGATCATAGCTGCTCCTATAGCAGAAGTGATATGATCATATCCCGGTGCAATGTCGGTTGTAAGCGGCCCTAAAGTATAAAAAGGTGCTTCACCACAATGAGTCAATTGCTTGTCCATATTTTCTTTGATCATATGCATCGGAATATGACCGGGGCCTTCGATAATTGTTTGTACATCATGCTTCCAGGCTATTTGGGTCAATTCCCCTAAAGTTTCCAGCTCAGCAAATTGCGCCGCATCATTAGCATCAGCGATACAACCGGGTCTAAGGCCATCACCCAGCGAAAATGCTACATCATAGGCTTTCATGATCTCACAAATCTCTTCAAAATGGGTATACAGGAAATTTTCTTTATGATGCGCCAGACACCACTTAGCCATTATTGAACCACCTCGCGATACAATACCTGTAATACGTTTAGCGGTAAGTGGTACATAACGCAACAATACACCGGCATGGATAGTAAAATAATCCACACCCTGTTCAGCCTGCTCTATCAGGGTATCCCTGAAAAGCTCCCAGGTCAGATCTTCGGCTTTCCCGTTCACTTTTTCCAGAGCCTGATAAATTGGAACGGTACCAATCGGTACAGGTGAGTTACGGATAATCCATTCACGGGTTTCGTGAATATTTTTACCGGTCGACAAATCCATGATCGTATCGGCACCCCAGCGGCAGGCCCATACCATTTTTTCAACCTCTTCTTCAATACCGGAAGTAACAGCTGAATTACCGATATTCGCATTGATCTTTACCAAAAAGTTACGTCCGATAATCATTGGTTCACTTTCCGGATGATTGATATTGGATGGGATGACCGCACGTCCGCAGGCTACTTCCTGACGTACAAATTCGGGAGTGATATATCCTTTAGGAATATTCGCACCAAAACTTTGACCGGAATGCTGTTGAGCCATTACCTCAAATTGTCCGTTCAGTTGTTCTTTCAATAAATCTATACGCTGGTTTTCACGTATCGCGATATATTCCATTTCGGGCGTAATAATCCCTTTTTTGGCATAATGCATCTGAGATACATTCATACCCGGTTTTGCCCTGAGAGGCTTGCTGATATGTGCAAATCTTAAAGCATCGAGACTTTGATCATTGGCACGCAGGTTTCCGTAATCAGAGGAAATAGCTTCCAGTTGTTCTACGTCGTTCCGGTTAATGATCCATTGTTCACGCAGGCGCGGCAATCCCATTTTTACATCTATTTCAACCTCAGGATCAGTGAACGGACCACTGGTATCATATATAGTAACCGGCGCATTAGGTTCTGTTTCACCAAACCGCCCCTGAAGCTTAGTGTCGTTCAGAATCACTTCGCGCATGGCTACCCTGATATTATGGAGGCTTCCGTTTACATATATTTTACGGGAG
>JBAZHY010000379.1:0-3163 GCA_041652175.1 Pedobacter sp. | reverse complement strand
ACAGTAACATTCGAGAGAATAGAGGATACATCCTTATTATCCCTTCCCACCGCCTTAGTAACATCGGCTTCCACTTTCTTCATCACCTCGTTTGTAAAGGCCTGATCCGTTCCCACCGGTAAATGAACGTAGACATAAACAAAGTTTGGATCTGATTTAGGGAAGAAAACAATCTTTGGAGGAACGATGCCAATAAGAATTAAAGTAAGGAAAAACAGTCCTACCGTTGACCATAGCATGGTTCTTGGTCTTTCAAGCGCCCACTTCAGGACATTCACATACTTTGTCTGAACATTTGGCCAGATATTGGTTTGGAAACCATGAATGGCACGACGAAGATAGAAATGGTTCAATATATAGAGCAGTGCTATAAATACAACCAGATTACCTAAACCTTTATCTACCAGATAGGCCAGTACTGCCGCACCGGCAAAAAACAATAAACTCCGTTTTAAAGCCTTATCAAATCGCGGCTTATTGATCACACGTTCTTCCGGCTGCATAAAATCGACTGCAAACACCGGATTAATAATATAAGCAACCAGCAAGGATGCCAGCAGGGTGATGATCAGTGTCATCGGCAGGAAGAACATGAATTCACCAATTATTCCGGGCCAGAACAATAAAGGGACGAACGGTGCAAGTGTGGTTAATGTACCCGAAAGAACCGGCAGGAAGACTTCACCTGCGGCCATTTTTGCAGCTTTTTTAATCGGTACTTTACCATTATCAAATATCCTGTGCGTATTCTCAATAACAACAATCGCATCATCTACCACTATACCCAAACCAAGGAGGAATGAGAACAGTACCATCATATTCATGGTAAAGTTAAATCCCATAATGCTGCCTAAAGCGGGCATGGCCATAAAGGCAATGAACATTGATAAGGGAACCGAAAGAGCTACGAATAATGCGTTGGTAATACCCATAAAAAACATCAGGATTACTGTTACCAGTATAAATCCGATAATAATGGTATTGATAAGATCATGAAGAGTAATTCTGGTTCTGCTCGACTGGTCACCTGTAACGGTGACATTAAGATTTTGGGGAAGTGAATTATCTTTCATTTCCTTAATCAGAGCATTGATCTTATCAGATGCATCTATCAGATTTTCTCCGCTTCTTTTCTTTACATTCAGGGTAATTACATTTTTTCCATATAAACGGGCATAACTTTCCTGCTCCTTAAACGAATCTTTAACCTCAGCAATATCTCTCAGATAAATGGAAGAACCCGCAGGTGTTTTAATAATCAGATTTGATATTTCTTCAGCACTGGCGAACTCCTTTTTAACGTTGAGGGTTCTTCTTACACCATCCATTTTGATTGTACCACCTGATATGGTCAGGTTTTCATAACCAACGGCACGTTCTATATCGCCAAATGAGATCTGAGCAGCTGCCATTTTATTCAGATCGGCATTGATCTGTATCTCCTGTTCAAGAGCTCCAACAATATCCACTCCTGAAATTTCTTTCAAACTCTCAACCCGATCCTGAACTTCTTCTGCATAATGCTTCAAGCTCTTCAGATCATAATCACCGGATATATTCAGATACATGATCGGGAGATCAGAAAGATTAATATCCATCACATTAGGTTCGTTAGGAAGATCCGAAGGAAGGTCTTGTCTGGCCTTGTCAACAGCATCTTTAACCCTTTGTTTGGCATCCTTTATATCCACATTAGTATTGAATTCAGCTGTGATGATCGAGAAATCCTGATAGGAGTTTGAAGTAATCTTCTTTAATCCTGATGCTGATTTCAACTGCTTTTCAATTTGCTTGGTTACCAGATTCTCCATATTGGCAGGAGAAGTTCCCGGATAAACCGTTTGAACAAATATTTTTGGAATAATTACCTCCGGAAAATTTTCTTTCGGTAGTCCAATGTATGAGAAGTATCCTATCACCGAGATAATAACCGTAAGCACATAAATGGCTGTCCTGTTATTAATCGACCAGCTCGAGGGTTTAAATTCTTTATTAAAATCTTCCATCTTATTCTGTATTATGATGAGCTCTTAATTGTAAAACCTGATTAGTTTGATCTCACGTTATCACCGGGGCTTAATCCCTGCATTCCTGAAACAATCACCTGATCTCCTGATTTTAATCCGGAAAGGATCTCGGCACGGCCTTCAGAAACTTTTCCTGTTTTAATATCCATACGTTTGGCTTTACCATTTTCAACAATAAAAACGTAATCGCCATTTTCAGCTTTTTGAATGGAATTGACAGGAATAACAAGAGCTTTGGGATTTTGGTAATCTATAATCTTCAGAACAGTCAGCATATTAGGACGATAATTACGGTCCGAAGGAAGCTTAATCTCTACATTAAAACTTCTTGAAACCGGATCGATAGTTTTTGAGGCAAATGTGATCTTCGTAGCCACAGTATCTGGAACATCAGGTAAAATTACCTGAACATTGTCTCCCTGGTTTACCCTTGCAGAATAAGATTCAGCAACTTGTGCTTTAGCCTTAAGCTTGCCCGTATTTATCACCCGTATTCCTGAAAATCCGGGAGATACAGCCTGACCTAATTTAAGGTCCATAGCATCAATAGTTCCGCTGATCGGAGCTTTAATTTTATACATTGAAATTTGTGAGCGTACTGTAGCAATACGGCGCTCTGCAGCTTCCTTCTGAGTCTTTGCATTCAGATACTGAACCTCTGTACCAATTTTCTGATCCCAAAGATTCTTCTGGCGTTCGAAAAGAGTAGTAGCCAGATCAAGCTGATTCTGAAGTTCAGCAATATTCTGGCGCAAAACCTGATCATCTATCTGAGCCAGTACCTGACCTTTACTTACATTCTGTCCGATACTTACGAATACGGCAGTAATAACCCCCGCTGCTTCAGGAGTAACCTGTACATTCTCTTCTGCATCTACTTTACCCTGAACCCCCAGGTAATTCTGAAATGGGGTTTCAGTAAGTTGAAGGACACTTACATCCTTGATATCAGCAGCTGAAGTAATTACTCCCACTTCGGTTTCCAGTTTTTCTATTTTGGCATTAAGCTCGGCACGCTCTTTCTTCAGTGCTTCCAGTTCTGATTTTTTATCAGTAGGTTTTCCTCCACAGGAGGCAAGAAAAATAACTGTGGAGATAAGTAATACTCTTTTCATTTTATTTTTTTTTAGTTTTTA
>JBAZHY010000378.1:0-3170 GCA_041652175.1 Pedobacter sp. | reverse complement strand
TCATGTCCATTTTTTTTTTTGTTTTTCGGGATTTTGACTATTCCCGATATTTTATCTAAAATATTGCTGATCAGATCTTTGTTAACAGTGCCTGCAGCTTTTTGCGTAATAAACCCGAGTATCGTTTTAGTCAGCAACCCTGATTTTGGAAATATGAACCTGTTCATTACAAAAGGTAAACCTACTCTGAATATACCCGAAATCCAATCACCATTATCAGTTGTACCGTCCTTATTCGTTTTCACACCGGCAAATGCAGATGCCCAGTCGCCCAGTTTACTTATAAGCATAAGAGGCATTTTGAACTTTGATACAATCTTGTTCAAGTCTATCAACATATCAGCCTCCATTTCAACGCGCTGTTCTCTCAGGCGTAAAATTTCAGCATTCAGCTCGTCAATATTTCGGATTTTTGCCTTCATTATCTATCC
Source organism: Pedobacter sp. (assembly GCA_041652175.1). Lineage (GTDB taxonomy): Bacteria > Bacteroidota > Bacteroidia > Sphingobacteriales > Sphingobacteriaceae > Daejeonella. The sequence continues at coordinate 2,739 of JBAZHY010000378.1, read as the reverse complement.
CTGAAAAATTTTTCAATAATACCATTAATGATCTTCTTCTCAACAACCTTCTCTTTGATTGAATTCAGAATCAGGGCAGCTAATAAATAAATTCCGGCAACAATCAGAAATCCTGCATAAGAATTTCCAAGCAACTCAGACAAATAGAAGCCAAGAGCCAGACTGCCAAATAAAAATGCAAGAACAGCAAGAATGAGTACCAGTCCATCGGTAATCAGCCCTGCCAATAACTGTGATCCCTTGTTTACGGCATTGAGTATGGTCAGTTCTTTGCGAACATTTACATATTCTTTTACTTTTTCAACAAGTTGTTCCGGATCTAAATCCTTCCCGTCCATAAAAAATAAAACTTAAGAAGTAGCCTTTTTTATTGTTTTTTCTGCTTTTTCAGCGGCATTGCTAAGCGTATTCTCAGCATTTGCATATTCATCTTCAGCAGATTTTAACTTTGACTTTATACTGTCCACAACCTTATCTTTGAAATCGGTCAGATTACTGATTTCATCAGCTGCCCTGTCTTTGATACTATCACCAAGATTTTTAAGGGAATCATTCAACTTATCACGGGTTTCAGATCCTTTATCCGGAGCAAATAATATTCCTATTGCTACACCTGCAGCCAGTCCTGCCAGTAAGGCTGCTAGAATTTTAGAGTTGTCGTTCATAGTTCAAATTATTTAGAATATTGGTTAATTGGAATTTATGTCAATATACTGATTTTATTAAATAGGAACTGACCTGTGATTCCTGCGTAATCTTAACTTTCTAATATTAGCCTTATATTAAAAAAATATTGGTTAATAAATAATAATCAAGTTCCTTCTTATATCTGTCGGTTATGAAATTAACAGCTAATTAACTGTGTATTTTATTCAAGATTAATTGCCTTCATTTTATTATACAATGTTTTCCGATCGATATTAAGAACCTTAGCTGCTCTCGTTTTATTGAAATTAACTTCTCTGAGTACATTCAGAATAGTTTCATATTCAGCTTCCTGGGCAGCACTCTTCAGATCGTGTCTCCCTGAATTAACGGCAATAGTCGTACCAAAAGTATTTTCAATAGTTGAAGTTTTTGCAAAAATTGAAATTTCAAGAGGTAATGCCTTTAACTGTATTTCATTTCCTTCACTTAAAAGTGTAGCACGTCTGATTACATTTTTTAATTCCCTGACATTTCCCGGCCAGTTATAGGTCATCAGACATTCTACAACATCGGGTGCAAATTCGACAACTGTCCTTTTTAATTCTTTATTCGCTTCTTTCAGAAAATGTTCTGCAAAGATCATGATATCCTTGCCCCGTTCCCGCACAGGTGGTACAGTAATATTAAATTCATTAAACCGATGAAAAAGATCTTCCCTAAACCTTCCCTTTTGAATAGAATCAATCAGGTTTTCGTTTGTTGCAACCAGGATACGAACATCCAGATCTATCTCTTTGGTACTTCCGATTCTCTTTACCTTCCGTTCCTGAACTATTCTAAGCAGTGCTGCCTGAATTTCATACGACAGGTTTCCTACTTCATCCAGGAAGAGAGTCCCACCGTTTGCCATTTCAAAATGCCCTATTTTGGTGTAAAGAGCGCCTGTAAATGATCCCTTTTCATGTCCAAAAAATTCACTTCCGGCAAGATCCTTGGTCAGTGATCCGCAGTCCATAGCAATAAATGGTTTATCTTTTCTCGGACTGTTAAAATGTATGCTTTTAGCTACAGATTCTTTACCTGTTCCACTTTCACCATTCAGAATAACACTATAATTGGTTGGTGCAACGAGTTTGATTTGCTTGATAAGTTCAAGTGAAGCAGTACTTTTTCCCACTACAAACTCCTCAGGGATATTGCTGTTGTCGCGGTTTGCGTTTTCAGTTTCTGTAACACCGCTACTTCCCTGATTAATAACTTTTTGAGCTTCTATTGCTTTGTTAATAGTATTAAGAATCTCATCAGGATAAAGTGGCTTTGTGATATAATCAAATGCCCCCATTTTTATTAATTCTACGGCAAGCTTGATATCTGAGTATCCTGTAATGATAATTACTCCTGTGTCGGGATAAGAAATTTTTATTTTACGTAACATTTCCCGCCCGTCCGTGTCCTCCAGACGGAAATCGCAAAGTACCAGATTGAAAGGTTCCTTGCTCATAATGTCGAGGGCATTTATTCCGCTTGTGCAGGTAACAACCTCAAAACCGTTTTTTGTAAGAAATTTGGACAGGAGCAGACCTATATTAATTTCATCGTCAATTATTAATATTTTGTTCATTGCTTGGTTTCCGAAAATGCGAGAGTGGGTTAAATAATTTAAAGCAATTTACAGTTTTTTAATAAAACGGGAAATTTTTTCTACACCTAACCAGATTTATTTTCCGGTAAATTCAGCTCTTCGCTTTTGTAGAAACGCGGTAACCCCCTCCCTGAAATCGTCTGAATCAAAACAATTTGAAAATTCAGTAATCTCAGTTTCATATCCGTTCTGACCATCTTTAAATGCGGCATTTATTGCTTTGATCGCGCTTCCGACTGCGAACGGTGAACGGGTCAGAACCTTGTTCATAATTTCTTGAGCCTTATTGAGCAACTGATCGGGTTCAACTAAATAATTGACCAGTCCGGTCCTGAAGGCCTCTTCAGAATCAATCATATCGCCTGTAAGAATCATCTCCATAGCTTTGCCTTTGCCAACCAGATGTGACAAGCGTTGAGTTCCGCCATATCCGGGAATAAGACCTAGGC
>JBAZHY010000377.1:0-3174 GCA_041652175.1 Pedobacter sp. | reverse complement strand
CATCATCCATCCTCCATTTTCCATTGTTAATTGCTTCATCGCCCCTTCGCTTTGTCGCTCCCTCGTTTTTATTACCACTGAAAACACGGAAGGCACGGAAGAAGAGAAGAATTTTATCACACCCGGATTTAATCCTTAATCTCTTCACGTCCTTAATCCTTAATCCATAATCCTTAATCTCTTCACGTCCATTGTTTATTTCTTTTCACCCCTTCACACCTTCTCATTTTCGCACCTTCGCTCCCTCGCTTCCTCCCTCCATCTCAATTTCCAACCTGTCATTTTCCGGATAAGCAAATCCGAAGAATTTTCTATAATCTCCCGTTTCATTGATAGTTGCTGCTTTCGCACGCAGGTTTTCCAGCAGTTTTTTAGTGATCTTCTTTTTATCACGCTTCACTTCCAGGAAATAAGCCTCTCTTGTCCTTTCATTAAGAATAACAATATCTATCTCAATTTCACCTTTTCTATCCCAGTAGCTTCCGATCCTTGTAAATTCGAGCTTTAGCGGATTTTCTTCTATGATAAAGCGTTTCACCATATCTTCCAGTTTTCTGCCGGTATATTGCTCCAGTTCGTCCAGAATTTCCCGGACTGCCAGTTCCTGCTGACCTATCTCTTTCAAATACCTTCGGGATTCAATAAATTGAAACCAGAATGAAAAAAAAGTTATCCTTCAGATAATAGCGCCCTTTGCGGGAGATACTTCTATTTTTCACTGTAACAGGGACTTTCCGTTCTATTAATTGATAAATGTCTTCCAGCTTTTTTAAGTATGAACCTGCTTCCTTGATCCCTGAAAACTGCTCAATATCACTCAATATCCTGCGCCCTTTCGCAATAGCCGACAGAATGGAAAAATACGAAACATAATCTTTACCAAATTCTTCTTTAAGAATATTTTCACCTTCCTCCCAGAGCCAGTCTTTTTCCAGAAGAATTTTTCTCAATCTGCCCGAAAATGTCTTATCCTTATAAACTGCTATCTCTTCCAGGTATTTTGGCACTCCATCAAAAACTGAAAAAATTCCCAGTTTTTCTTTCTGAGAAATAATTCCTTCATCCCTGGCAAATTCTGCCTGTGCCTTTAACTCCAAATAGGAGAGATGGATAATTTCATCAGCCCTGCCAAAAAGTGGCTCCTTTGATCCTTTAAATATATTTTCCATCAACGAATGCGAAGAACCGCTGATAATAAATAGTAGCGACGATTTATCCCGGTATTGATCATAATATTTCTGAAATACCGAATAAACATGCGCACTGCCGAAAAAGAAATTCTGAAACTCGTCAAAGACAACTGCCAAAGGATTATTATCCGCAAACGTAAAAAGGAACTGCAATAGATCTTCCATCTGACGCAGTTCTCCGAAAAACACATCTCCAAATTTACGCTTGATCTCTGCTGACCAGTCCCGCAGCAGGTCTTCCTCTTTTTTACGCGTTACAAAAAAATAAAGGTGCTGCTTATCCCTGATCGCCTCTAGCGCCAGTCTTGTTTTCCCTATCCGTCTCCGACCAGAAATTACTACAAGTTTAGATTTATTAGTTTTAACCTGCTCATCATAACCTTCTAATTTAGCAAGCTCTAACTCCCGTCCATAAAATTTCATAAGCTAACCTCCATTAGGCTAATGAACATTTCCTTAACTTTTCTGGCAAGCTTGATCTTGAATAAATCTGGCATCCCTCCGTTTTTTTTCAAAAACTTAACCTCAATTGTAAATACTCGGTATTCTTTCCTTTGTATTTCACTCTTTTTCTTAATCTCCAGGAAGTAAGCAAATATCTGACAACTTTGGTTATCCGGTAATATATAAACACCACCTTCTTTTTATCTCGTTCTCTATCTAACATCATACTGGAAAACACCTGATACAATGTGAACCTGTATTTATATAGACTATATATCAATGTCAATGCAGCAAGCAGTAATATATTCATATTCTTAAGTCTATCATATTCCATTAATTGCATATCTTCCCATCCGAAATCCTTTTTTACATGCCTGTGAAATTCTTCGATTTTCCAGCGTAATTTGTATCCTTTTATACTCTTCAAAATTATCGCTTTTCGATCGTTATTTAAGTGTCTGATATTAACATAAAGATAGAAATAACCGCCCTTTTCCTCTGATTCCTTTTCTCTTTTACTCATTCCTTTAGGCTTTTTCAAATAACGCGCTACAATTAACCATACTTTTACTGTTTCAGGAACTTTACGGTGATGAGGATTTACCGGTATTTCCACTTGAATGGCACCAGCCTCTAGCTCTCCACCTCCATCTACCCTGATGACGATATCTAAATTTACTAATTTAGCAACATCAATAAAATCCTTATAGATACCATTAATATATAATTTCCGGCTTGGTTTAGCTCGTGTAATGTAATCCGCATCATTTTCCGTGAGATATTTAAACAGTTTTTTATCATCATAATAACGGTCAAATGTGAATATACCTTTATTTTTGGAGGCGATTTGTATATCATTGATTTGATCATAAAGAATATTACTGCTTGTATCAATCTCTGACTTATCGCTGAATAGTTCTGACATTAAGGGTAATACCTCTATGTCATTTTCTCCCTTTTCATTAACTCCCGCAATATTCATCAATTTATAACCTAATCCTCTTTTATGTCCGTTACTTCCATCCGGAACAAGATGGAGACCCTCCATTTTTTTGGCATATTCTTTCATAATATCACTATCATCAACTGCTATTATTGTATCATGATTAATTTTCTTCGCTGACTTCTTGATTAATCTTGATTTTAACTCAATACCTAATTGTGGTTTAGATAAATGATTTCTGAGCCTTTCAGTTGTTTTTTCGACTGAGATATTTTCTTCTAAAGAAATAGCTGCTTGCCTTACTGTGCAACTTTGGGATTTTAGTATTCCTGTGATCATATCTTTATTAAAGATTCTTTCTGGTTCCGTAAGATTTACTGATAAGTAATTGATGAATTTGTACAATTTTACTTGCAAAATTTTCCGAAATTCTTTTCCTTTAGCTATGTTCATATTTAGCTCCTTTATTTTATGTTTTTGCAAAGATCAAAATTAAAGGAGCTATCTTTTTATGCAACTAATTTCTGTATATTGTTTAAATTATTAATCTGCATTATTTCTGAACGATTTATAGCTAATTCCGGGGGGATGCCAGTT
>JBAZHY010000376.1:0-3177 GCA_041652175.1 Pedobacter sp. | reverse complement strand
GAATTGAGGAATTACACCTATAGCCTTACCACCTCTTTCAAGCACTGCATCTGCGATCAATCCCATAACCCCTACCCTGCCCCCGCCAAACACCAGCGTAATATCTTTTTCACACATCACACCAGCAAGCTCATGAATAACTTTCAGCAGCTTTGGATCACCATTAAAATTTGCACCACAGAAAACTGAAATTGCTTTCATTTAGTAAAGCGTATTGAGTATTGAGTATTTGCGTATTGAGTACCAGATAACCGGCAACAGACAACAGATCTTAACGGCTATAATTCGGTGCCTCCTTAGTAATTGTGATATCGTGAGGATGGCTCTCCCGCATTCCGGCGGCTGTAATTTTAACAAAACGTGCGTTCTGAAGCTCATCAATTGTTGCCGCGCCGCAATATCCCATGCTGGCTCTTAATCCGCCAATGAGCTGATACATTACCTCTGCCAACTTACCCTTGTAAGGTACGCGGCCTACAATTCCTTCCGGAACCAGCTTTTTAATATCATCTTCCACATCCTGGAAATAACGATCTTTTGAACCTTGTTCCATTGCCTCAATAGAACCCATTCCCCGATAGGATTTAAACTTTCTTCCTTCGTAAATTATAGTTTCTCCAGGCGATTCTTCAACCCCTGCAAACAATGAACCTGCCATAATGGTTCCGGCTCCTGCAGCAATTGCCTTTGCAATATCACCTGTTTGTTTGATTCCCCCATCAGCAATAACCGGAATACCACGGCCTTTCAATGCTTTCGCACATTCATAAACCGCATACAACTGCGGAACCCCAACCCCTGCAATGATACGGGTAGTACAAATTGAACCCGGACCAATACCAACTTTAACCGCATCGGCTCCGGCATCTGCCAGGGCAATTGCAGCTTCACCGGTAGCAATATTTCCGACAACCACCTGAAGATCTGGATATTTAGCTTTTACTTCTTTTAATTTCTGAATAACTCCACGCGAATGACCATGGGCAGTATCAATGGTAATCACATCTACCCCTGCCTTCACCAATGCATCCACACGTTCCACAGTATCCGGAGTAACCCCAACTGCTGCACCTACCCTTAAACGTCCATGTTCATCCTTACATGCATTCGGATAATTTTTAAACTTCTGAATATCCTTGAAAGTAATTAATCCGCTTAAACGTCCTTCTTTATCCACAACCGGAAGCTTCTCGATCTTATAATCCTGAAGAATCTCCTCTGCCTGCTTCAAAGTGGTTCCTTCCGGCGCAGTGATCAGATCGTTTGAAGTCATCACATCGCGTACCGGACGCTTCATATCCTTTTGAAAACGAAGGTCTCTGTTCGTTATAATTCCTACCAGCTTTCTACCGGCATCTATCACCGGAATACCTCCGATCTTATAATCCTTCATGATCAGAAATGCATCTGCTACCACAGATCCTTCATCCAGTGTAACCGGATCCTGAATAATACCGCTTTCTGAACGCTTTACCTTACGAACCTCATCTGCCTGTTTGGCAATACTCATGTTTTTATGCAACATTCCGATGCCGCCGGCCTGAGCTATTGCAATAGCTAATTCTGATTCGGTAACTGTATCCATAGCCGCCGAAACAATTGGAACATTAAGCTTGATCTTACGCGTAAAATATGTAGAGGTATCTACATCACGTGGTAAAACTTCTGAATAAGCCGGAATTAAAAGGACATCGTCGTAGGTTAAACCTTCTGACACAAATTTTTCTGGATCGAGTTGCATGGCAAATAATTGTGGGTGATTACTTGCGGGGCAAAGATAAGAAATTAATTGGAATTTAAGAATGAAATAATCAGTTCAGGAATGATTCCTGAGCTGATTATTATTTCTTTCCTACGATTACCTTTTGGAAATCAGAATAGTTAAGATACTGATTGGCAAGCTCCTGTATCTTTTCTGAATTTATGTTTTTTACTGTCTCTATATACCTGCTGTAATAATCATAATCCAATCCGGAGAAATAAATATTCTTAAATTTATCAGCGTGTGAGAAAGCATTTTCAAGACTTCCCAACATCGATCCCAGCATATAGTTCTTTACCAGTGATAATTCTTCCTCTGAAGCCGGTTCTTCTTTCAGTATTTTTATTTCCTTTTCAATCTCTGATAATGCTGCCGAACAAACATCTGCTCCAACCTCAGAAGCAATAAAGAAATATCCTGTATTTTTCAATGAGACTAATGCAGAACCGATGCCATAGGTAAAACCCTTATCTTCACGAATATTGGCCATTAATCTGGAACCAAAATATCCTCCCAGAATTGTATTTAAAACCTGTAAACCCGGAAAGTCAGGGTGATTACGGTTAATAGATATCCCGCCAATCCGAATTGCCGACTGCAATGCATCTGCCTTTTCTATATAGTGTTCAGCCCCTGCCGCAGCACTGAACTGAAATTGATTCTCATCAGCGGCAAATGAATCATTCCAGTCGCGGCCAAAATACTGATCGATTAATCGGATAGTTTCATCTTTCACCTTACCGGAGATCATGACAGTACAATTCCTTGCCTGATAGGCCTGTTTGAAATAACCTGTCAGTTGTGCTCTGTCGAGTTTATCATAATCAGCAGCACCGATATCATAACCATACAAAGTATTTCCGAAAAGCACATTACTAAAGGTCTTCCGGCTCACAAAGTCATTTTTTTCAAGATTTACACTTAGCTTTTGCTTTTGATTCCTGATCAGGGTATCCAATTCCACCTGTGGAAAAATAGAATCTGAAATAATTGCCTTAACAATGGGTAATGTATTTATCAAATGTTTATTCAGCGTATATAAAATAACCGATGACTGATCATTGGAATACTCTGTCTGAAGAAAAGCGCCATAGAAATCTACCTTATCGGCAATTTCCATCGAGCTTAATTCAGAAGTGCCGTCATTAAGCATCGTATTTGTGGCAAAAGTCTGCAAAGGTTTTGCAGAATCATATGCAATATTGTCGAAAATAAACTCAATACGCACTAAATCCTGATCACCACCATCAATACTGAATATCTTCAGTCCGTTGGAAAGAACCAGCTCTTTTGCCCTGATCAATTCTATATTTTCAACCTGTCTGAATGCAGGTGCCTGAGCTCTGTCGATCATATTAACTTGCTAAATAATGTAAAGTAGATGAATTTTCTTTGCGAAAAATCTTTTTAGCCTG
>JBAZHY010000375.1:0-3179 GCA_041652175.1 Pedobacter sp. | reverse complement strand
TTATTGATTTTACTTTGAATTCGGTTCCATTAAAAGCAAGGGCCAGATTATCTTTTACACTGACTTTATCCAGATCATTTGTGCCGAAATTCACCACTGTGAATATGAACTTAAGATCATAAGTTCCATTAAGATCAGGCTTTAAAGAAGCCAGCTGTTTAGCCAGTCCAATCTTAGGACCCGGATCACTTGGCTGATCGACTGTGATTATTACATGTGCATTATTGTCTGCGTAACTGATACCATCTGAAGCATTCCATTGAAAGCTGGTTGTCCCATTCCAGGACTGCGGAGGTTCCCAGGTTATTAAATCCGGAAAGGGGCTAAACTCCTGTCCGGCAGAAACCGGAATACCATTTACCTTTAATACACCAATAGATGGCAAAGTCGCGAATCTTATTTTTTTTAACGTATCGGTATCTGTGAATTTAGCTTCAAAATCGGCACGACGTAAGACAATTCCCGCAGAACTATTACTTAAGACCAAAATATCCGAAATCTTTGGAGGAGTATTAATTGAGATGTTGACTTTAATTATGTTACTATTTAAATATCCATTATTAGCTAAATAGGTAAAGCTATCCGAGGTATTTATTCCACCATTATTTATATATATAAAAGAGCCATTATCATTCAATGTAAGCGAACCATAAGCCGGATCACTTACTTTTATGGCTGTAAGCGGATAGTTCTTCGCATCTGTATCATTTGCCAGAACTCCGGGTGAGGCTACCATTAATGTATTCCCCGTAGTCAGCAAATAATTATCTGCAACCGCAATTGGAGGAACACCCGGATCAACTACAGTTAGATTTACATTTTTACTGGCAGGAGCATATCCCTCAATACAAGCACTATTATAGGAGAAACTAACCAATCCTATGAAATTATCTGCGGGAGTAAATGTCAGCTGAGAAAGACTGCCTACAGGAATTTCCTTATCTATGGTCACATCCGTTCCGTTCAGTCTGAGTATCCCGCTTGATGGAAGTGTTAAAATTTTTATTTTAAGCAGTTCATGTTGTTGAAGGTCAACAAACTTCTCGGTAAAATTAATTGCTGAAAAGGTATAAGAAGTGTTCTTTACTATTGTTTTATTGATATCCGAAATTACCGGAATCGTTTTCCTAAGAATTAAAGAGGTTGCAGTTATTGTATGCTGATTGTCAATCTTGTCAACTTCTGAATAACTTCTTATAAATGAAGTTGTGACTCTATTTTTATTATAAATTGTAAGATCCGAATAATGGATATCAATATTATCTGTTTTCGGAGCAAGTTTTGTTAGTTCACTAGCTAAAGATAATTTTAACCCGTCAGTCATGGCATTTACATTGCCGGGCATGCAAATTGATAGAGTCAAAAGAATCAGAATAAATTTTATATTTAACAAACCTTGATACACCCTCTCCGAGATTTATTTCTTATCAATAATGAGCTGCTTAATAATACTATGAGTAAGTATACTTATAATTCAAATATTAAACCAATCAAGTCTTAAACACAGATTATTATAAATTATGTGTATTTAACTTAGATCGCGCCCCAATTTATTTTGAAACAAACCGGCTAAGCCCCGATAAGGCATCTTCATTTCTTGCAAGAGGTATATAATTTCTACGTTTTGGGCAATTTTTTCTACAAAAAATGAAGATTTTGGCTATATTCTTAGGATAAAACCAGGCTTTTTATCCACTTTCTGATCCGGGAGGGTCTAATAAGCCCTGAAATATCTAAATCAACGGAAATCCGGAATAATCCGAGTAAACTAAGCATTTAGATATTAGCCTTCAGTATTTAACCGCATAGCCTGAGAAACCGAATCCCTGAGCCTGATAGGAGTATTGTTCAAGCCTATGTCAACACTTGTCCAACCCTTGCTATATTGGTATAAGGTCCGTATAAGGACCCTATAAGGTCGGTATAAGGGGTATTTGAAATTATTCGTTGATTTTGTATTTTTAGGTTAAAACTAACTTACTAGAAAATAAGGATAGGACAAAATATAATTTTCATTTGTCGCCTGACTCTGATAGTACATATATAAAGCCATATAAAATCCTTAATAAGCTATTCGCTGCTTTGATTGCCTGCAGCTTTAGCGACAAAAAACCGTGCCTGAAAATGCTTTCACCGACACTAAATAATTGTTCTTAAACTTATTTTATGTCGAACTCATGTTAAATATAGTAGATATTTTACTTACCCTGCTATGCTACTGTCCGGATTCTTTACTCCAAACCTCATAAATCGGATTTCCGGTTGAGCTGAGTCCTGAGTGATGCCAGTTTCCATCAATGAGCTTGCCTTCAAAGCTAAGAGACGCTCCTACCCTGCTGTTATCCCTTGAGAAAAACTCGATCTTCTCGGTATATTTTCCATCTTTAAAGGTATACGTACCACCGCCTGTACCAAAAAACTCTTTAGTTTCAGCATTAATGGCAGCCCACTGGAATCTGGTTCCGGTAAGCACTTTTAATGTTTTGCGGGCCCGCGGCGGACTATAAGTGATCTTTCCATCCTGCTTGCGACCGGACATCCGCCAGGTTCCTGCTATTTCCCCCTTTCCCTGATCCAACATGATCCAGGATAACTTTTTGCCACTGAGATCAGAATTTAATCTTTTATTGATAACCGTAAAGGTATAAGTCAGAGACTGCCCGATCTGCTCTTTATCCAGGGTATTAAATTCAATTTTTACATTTAGATTCTTACCTGAGGTTTCGTAAGTTCCTCCTCTGCTTTGGATGAACTGCTTGTTTTGAACATCATATACCGTATGCATGAAATATCCATCAGAGAAAAGTACTACCTGTTCCAGGGTTCCTTCCTGAGTCTTCCAGGCACCATTAGATAAAGAATTAACAGAAAATTTATCAGGAGTAAAGCTGCTTGTCAGAATAAACATTCCGGCAAGGAAAAACTTAATCATCTTTAGCATAATAGTTATATTTTATACTAAAAATAATAAAAAATACAAGATGATGATGCAAAAACTGCCTGATGATAAACAGTCCCGGCTCAAAACATACATTCATTATCTGTTAACCGGCAGCTGATTAAGGGTTGTTGTAAGTACAGACTCCGGTTATCAATTGCTGTTAGTGAATTACATCAGGCTCTCGACAGATTTCCATATAATTCTAAGACTGGAAATAATCACCAGAACACCAACTCCA
>JBAZHY010000374.1:0-3184 GCA_041652175.1 Pedobacter sp. | reverse complement strand
TCTGCAAAGATAAGGTAAATCGGTAAAACTTCAATTATATTTAATCGGGTATATCCGTTTACGCGAAAGTATTTCTTTTCTTTATCCTTTAGGGATGCTTTAACACTATTTAACACTGTTTCTTTTTATCCTTCCTGTTTTATTTTTTTAAACCTTTAACACTTCGGACCATAAACCAAACTAATGGAACTACTCCGCCGAGAGTAAATATTGATCCGCCGATAATGCGTAGCCAGGTTAAGTTTTGGAAAGCAGTACTATCAATAAAAGCCGAACTTCTTGCATACCATAATCCGTTTTCAGTCACAGATTTGAATTGAAGGAGCCCTGCAGGAAACAGATCAAGGAATACCATTAATAATAAACCGATATTGACCGACCAGAATACGGTTTTCAAGGTGCGGGGTTTCCACCAATCGGCTTTGATCAATAACTGAGAGCAAAAAAGTACAGTTGCAAGAGCGAGGTTTCCATATACCCCCATTAATGCGGCATGCCCGTGATTGACGGTAAGATAGGTGCCATGCTCATAATAATTAGCTATGGGCAGGTTGATAATAAAACCTAAGACACCGGCTCCGAAAAAGTTCCAGAAGTTCACAGCCAGAAGAAACAGGAATACCTCGTTAAATCCGAACTGTTTTTTGGGATCATACTCTTTGTTGCTTCCGTTCTCCAGAATTTTTGGAAGTTTGCTAAACCGCCATGCTTCAAGGGTAAGTAAGACCAATGGAACAACCTGGAGTGTTGAGAAGACGGAGCCGAGAGCCATTGTACCCACGGGTTTAGCATTCCAGTAAAAATTATGAGAAATACCAAGTAGTCCGGAGCCCAGAAAAAGAAGTGTTGCAAGATAAATTACCCTTATCGCTGCATTTTTGCTTATAAGTCCCATAACCACCATAAAATAGCCGATTAAAACTGTTGTAAACACTTCAAAGAATGCCTCTGCCCACATATGTACAACCATCCATCTCCAAAAATCGGCAATTACAAAATTCGTTTGCGGGGTTGCAATAAATCCTGAGATTAAGAGTAGTATGATACTGAATGTGGTGTAAACGAGCCAATTAGGTAAGGCCCAGGGCTGTTTGAGTTTCATTACCGGTTTAATCCCCCTGTAAATACTGATTGCCCAGAGTATAAATACAATACCCAGCATTATCTGCCAGATTTTACCGAGTTCCACATACTCCCAGCCCTGGTGTCCCAGCCAGTACCAGGTTTCAGATAATAAACCCTTTGGCCCTAATAGCATTCCTGTCAATGAACCTCCTACCATTATAACGGTGATCCAGAAAATACTGTTAATGAGTTTTAGCTGACCTTTTGGTTGTTTCGGTGATACAAGTGCCATCATAAAGAATGATGCCCCTATCCAGCAGGCTGAGATCCAGAGCAGCGAAAGCTGTACATGCCAACTCCGGGTAACTGTGATAGGAAGGCTTTCCGAAATATTATAGCCGAAGAAATTTACGAAACCAACAAAATCATGAACAGTTAAAATTCCGGACAGTACCTGAACGGCAAATAATAGCATGGCCACATAAAAGAATTTAAACGTTGACTTCTGGATTTTGTCCGGATTAAATTCTGCTATTTCACTTTTGGTCATAAAAGCCTGGGCTTTGTTTGTATAGCTGCTGTCTTCCAATTGATCCAGTTTGCCATAGTAATACATTACAATTCCCAGTCCGAGTATTAAACCCAGCGATCCGATAATGCTCCATAATATAGTTGCGGAAGTTGGGGTGTTTCCTGCCATGGGGTCGAATGGCCAGTTGTGCGTATAACTGTACTTTTCGCCCGGTCTTTCTGTCCCGCAAACCCATGCCCCCCAGAAGAAGAATGTGGTTAAGGCTTTGATATCATTTTCATCTTTGATATAGCCTGAAGGTTTAAAGGATCCCGAAAATTTTGGATTTGTGAATATATTCCAATAATAATCCTGCAGACTGGATAATGCTGTGACCTGTGATTCTGTCAGGATTACCCTATTTGTATTCTTCTCATAGCGATTGGTTTTTATCTCTGATTTGACTTGTTCCTGTGCTCCTCTTACAGTAAACTCACTGTTATCACCGGTGTTCAGTTTCGATTTGTAATAGTCGTTCATATATTCAGACATACGATGCAAAGCTTCGGCAGTGTAATCAGGTCCCCTGTTTGCTCCATCGCCAAACATGCTTCCATATTCCATTAGTGCATACTCCTGAAATACAGCCTGTCCTTCCAATATTTCTGAGCTGGGTATTATTATTTCCCCTTTCTCAGATACATAATCAGGAATAGGAGGGGCTTCCGTATAGGTATGAATTCCGATCATACTTACTCCGGCAATACTGACAGAGAAAATGATTAGCAGGGGTACCCACCAGTTTTTAGGATTCAGTAAATAGGATATAAAAGTAGTTTTAGCCATAACAGATTGGTTTTTGAAGTAAATATAAAATATTTGATTTAATTAAAGATAATTTTATCTTTAATTAATATTTGATAACCAATGTATTATATCGGGTTGTTATTACCTGTGCTCAGAGTGTTTTTTCTGTTGTTTGAAAGAAATGCCGGTATACCATTTGAGTCCGCTGCAGATGAGTTTGGATTTTAAGGTTTTTGCCCGTATTATAATTATAATGCTATCCATTTTGGACAGAATGTTTATATTCAACGCCTGACTTTACCGCTGATTGGAGCAAATTATAAAATATGTTTTCAAAATCAACTGAATATGCCCTAAGGGCAACCATCTTTATAGCACAAAAGAGTTCTGAACAAAATAAGCTCGGAATAGGTGCTATTGCTGCAGCAATAGACTCTCCGCTTTCCTTTACAGCCAAGATCATGCAGTTATTATCCAGGGGGAATAAAGTAGTGAGTTCAGTCCGTGGACCCAATGGAGGATTTTTCATGACCGAAAAAGCGATGAAGCTTCCGGTTCGTTCTGTGCTTGACCAAATGGGTGAAAATGAAGTTCTGGAAAAATGTATTTTGGGATTAAATAAATGTTCTGAGGCCAAACCCTGTCCGATGCATTCTGAATATAAACTGATTAAACAGGATTTGATAAGATTGTTTGAAACTAAAACAATACAACAACTTGCCGCAGATATGCGGGAAGGAGATGTATATATAGGTAACAGAATTAAATGAGTGTGATTTTTTGATTGTTTTTGGAGTTTGA
>JBAZHY010000373.1:0-3185 GCA_041652175.1 Pedobacter sp. | reverse complement strand
AGGTACAATCGCATCGACAGAACAGCCTATTGCTACATGTTTTCCGGTATAATTTTCCCAGTTATGTTCTTTAATAAATTCCCTGAAATCTTTTTCCCTGAGTATCAGTCCCTGAAACAAATTATCTTTAATATCAAAAAAGATACGGTCGCCGGCAGGATACAAATCAGCCGGATCCAGGCTGATCAATCCGCTCTGAGCAACCCTGTTAATTATATTATCCTGTATTTCCATTATCTTCTGAATTATTGTACCGAACCCAAAAACAGGGCTCTGAAAATAAAAAATCCGGAAGTGAGTTACTCACTTCCGGATACAAAGTTAATGAAATTAGATGTTAAAAGAATTTAACACGATTGTCTTTGATCTCAGAATGATCACGTAAAACCTTGAAAGCCTCACCCGGAGCACGCTGCAAAATGCCCTGAGCTATCTGAATCTTCTGTTTAAACGCGTTATTTAAAGGTTGAGGATTGCTGAATCCGTTAACAACAAAAACATAGATTCCATTTTCACCTTCCACAGGTTTGGATAATTTACCCGGCTGTGACCCAAACAGAGTACCCACAAGCTTATTTTCCTGAGAAAGGCCCGGAATAACAGGATTTGCGAAAACAATATTTTGAACCGGAGTTACTGGCTTAGCTACTTTTTGTGCTACCTGCTCAATTGAGGTAGAACCTGCAAGGGCTTTCTCCATCTTCTCCTTTAAAGTACGGGCTTTTACAGATTTGATAACCTGAGGTTCAATCTGCTTTTTAACCTGCTCCAGTGAGAGTGTACCTTCCTGATAGATTTCTGTAAGTCTTGCTACTGCAAATTTATTGCCCATTTCAAACACCTGATTCGAAACGTCGCCCTTATCAGCAGAAAATGCCCATCTTACCATTTCACGTGGATTATCAAGATCATTGATAGTCGATTGAGTAGGGACAACATTATCAGCAGAAACTTTGGTATAGGCTAATTTCTTTGCTTCTTCGTCGAATGACTTTGCATCTTTTGCTGCACTAAGGAATGCATTTGCCTTAGAATAAGCAAGTTGCTGAGTTTTGTTACTTGTAGACATTGATTTGTCGACTATAGCAACTTTAGCCACTCTGGAAGATCCGATCTGTGCATTAATTTTAATGATATGAACTCCGAATTGAGTGCTAACCACTTTAAGATCACCGGTAGATCCGTTGAATACAGCATCTTCAAAAGCAGGAATCATTGCTCCTCTTCCGAAGGTTCCAAGATCGCCGCCTGAATCTTTAGATGCGTCTGTACCGAATTTAGCAGCCATTTCTGCAAAGCTTGCACCGCCTGCAATTAAACCACGGATAGAATCTGCCTTTGCTTTAGCCTTATCGATTCCGCCTTCAGCAGCAGGATTTAATAAAATATGGCTTGCTTTTACAGAATCCGGACCCACTTTCATATCCAGAACTTTTACCATCTTATAAGCATCTCCGGTAAAGATCGGGCCAATGAAGGCACCTTTTGAAGCATTGAATACTGCTGAATCAAGAGCCGGCTCTAATTGTCCTTTACGGACATAGGTAATTGGCATTTTAGTTTCGGCGTTGATACTTACGAATAATGAATCGTTGGTTGATGCGCGAAATTCAGCAGCAGTCTTCTGAACCAGTGCTAATACATCGGCAGAATCTGCTTTCGAAGGGTTTGCATCAAACACAATGTATTCGAATGATCTGTTCTCAGAAGGATTCTTAAAACGGAACTTATTCTCATTGTAAAAAGTCTGATAATCTTCGTCGGTAGGCTTAACCTGATTATCGGGAATGGAATTGTAATCAAGATTGACGAAGCTGAAACTGGCCAGTTTATTACGTTGATTATAATCTTCCCTTGCCTCAAGTGAGGTTACATATATACTATTCTTGACCAGGGTACTATATTTCGAAGCTAATTTACTTTCACGAATATTTAAAAGAAAATTAGTCCATTGCTGGCTTACCGGACTATTTGCAGGTTGTGCCTTTACGTTATCGAGGAATGAGTTTAACTGCAATCTGTTCAATTGGCCGGTTTTAGGATCGCCGAAATTCTGAATAATCTGAGGATCAGGATTTTTTCCGGTAACCATATCATTAAGCTCGTTTTTGCCAATCTGCAATCCGAGTCTGGCCATTTCCTTTTTCATCAGGATCTGAGAAATTGATTGATTCCAGGTATTCTCAATAATATAAGAGGTCATTTGCGGATCAAGACTACTCTGACCCATTTGCTGTTTAAAATTATTGGTGTTCTGCTCTACCCTGGCATTGAAGTCAAGAATTGAGATAGCTTCACCATCCACTTCACCAACTTCAGTTTGACTGCCCCTCATAAATGAACCTCCCATTTGCACCGCATCGCTAACCAAAAAGGCAACAATTGCAAAACCAATAGCCCCAACGATGATTATCCCTGCACGGTTCCGCAAAAAACTCATTATTCCCATGTTCGTATTTTATTAAATAATTATAAAAGAGGGCGCAAGATACAAATTTTGGAAAATAAACAAGGGTTTTTTTCAGGGAGTCTGAATAGTATTTATTGCTAATTTCCGGATGGGGGTTAAGAGTTAAAAATTAAGAATGACGAATTACGAATTACGGGTAATGAAACTGCTGATGATGGGAGTCAATTATAAATTTGCTGGGTACTTATAATGGCAAATCAGTACTAATTGAAGGGGGTCGTGGCCTTCGATTAATTACGAATGACGAATTACGAATTACGATAAGCGAAACTGCTAATGATGGGAGTCAGTTATGAATTTGCTGGGTCGTTATAATATCAAATCAGTACTAATTGAAGGGGGTCGTGGCCTTCGCCACGATGACAGCCGGAATCCCCTTATTTTCTCCCACAAATGCTTGTCATGGCGGGCCAAACCCGCCACCTGCTTCATCGCCCTCTCTATCAATTACGAATTAAAAATTACGGAATTACTGCTTCGGATAACATATATAGTAAAGCTAATTAAGTACCTGTCCACTTAATTCCAACTCAGCAGTCTCTAATCTCAATACGCACTACTCAATACGCAATACTCAATCACAGTTTCACCTGTGTGTTTCCGCCTTTACTCATAGAGATATCTACCGGTGTATTGGTTTTCCAGGAGCCTCTTGTGAAATCAGGAACATCGATAGAGTTTGAGCGATTGTTAACAGACCACTCACTCAGCGGAA
>JBAZHY010000372.1:0-3189 GCA_041652175.1 Pedobacter sp. | reverse complement strand
ATCATTGTGAGTGATGTGATGATGCCGGTGATGTCAGGATTCGATTTGATTAAAAAGATTAGCACTATTGATCATCTAAAAGATATACCTTTTATTTTTCTATCAGCGCTGGTAACAAAAAATGAACAAAAAAAAGGGATAGATCTCGGCGCAAGAGCCTTTATAACCAAACCATTTAAAACGATTGATTTACTGAAACTGATTGAAAAGTACATATAATACTTACTTAAGTTAAATTGTATTATAATTAAAATCAAGACACAAAACAATCAAAAACCCGAATAATTACAAGTATATTGTAGATAAGTATAAGTACTTGTTTTAAAACTGAACCAATATTGATGTTAGACAATACTTATTTTTATTTGAAATAATTTTCGAATAAATTAAGAAACAGTGTGAATACTCTCCTGAATGGAATTTTATATTAAGCCCTTTACGAAACAAAAAGATACCCTTCTTGGAACCAATTTAGTATTCTCTGTACTATCTGATTCTGATTTAGGAGACTTAAATTCTACTGTTCTTATCATTAGTCAAACGGGCTTAGCACGAACGAAGTTTTTTAGGGTAAAAGATGGTAAACGGACTGCTTATAAGGTTCATTTTGTTCCTTTAATTAATGAGGATTTAAAAGTCTACCAGATTCAAATCACTTTAGAACATATCAGCCCTCAACGCTACAAAAAATACCTTGATAATCTGAAGCATTTTCAAATTCATTCATCATTTACAAGTACCCATGCTTCTGCAATCTTCGATGCAAATCTCAATCTAATTAATTTCTTCAGCAATAATGAAATAAGCTTTGAAAAAATAATTCAAAAGAAATCAGGTGTGATTCAACTAAAAAAATGGTTGAAACAGGTATTTGAAGGTAAACAAATTTCAGAAATCACCCTGCCTTCCAATCAAACCGGTACATGCTCCCTGAAAATTTCTTCAAGTGGATTAAGTCAAAACAAGGACTCAGTTTGTGTGAATTTTGAAGCATCTGATTCAGATCATATCCTGACCAGTCATTCGGAAGGGCTCCAATTTAACAAGTATCTTTTAAATTCCATTCCTGCTGATATTGTTTTATGGAATATGGATCATAAGTACATTTTCCTGAATAAAAATGCAATGCCGGATGATGAATTGCGCAAATGGATGATTGGCAAGAACGATTTTGATCTTTGCCAGTACAGAAATAAACCTGTGGAAATAGCACTTAAGCGACGTAAAGCTTTTAATAAAGTCATCAGTTGTAGTGAAAAGGTTTTTCTGGAAGAGCATTTTAAAACCTCTGATGGTGATATACATCATTTAAGAATACTGCAACCGCTCAGGGATTTTGATGATCATATCAAATGGGTTTTAGGGTACAGCATGGATATTACTCCGATTAAAACCATAGAATCCAGATTATTAAAGATGAATATTGCCGTTCAGGAAACGATGGATGGTATTGGCGTTCTGAATGAAAAATCAGAATACATTTATGTGAATGACGCTCATGTAAAAATGTTCGGCTATGATAAGCCTGAAGATTTTATTGGTAATACCTGGCATATGCTGTATAACCAAGCGGAAATAGACAGGCTGGAGAAAAAGATATTCCCTATAATTGGTAAGCGGGGGCGTTGGGTTGGTGAAACAAAAGGAAAATTAAAGAACGGCAAAGATGTTTATCAGGAAATTACATTAACTACTCTTCCAGATGGCGGATTGATTTGTATTTGTCGTGATAAGACAGAGTTCCGGGAAAATAAAGAGAGAATTCAAACTGCAGAAATCATAGCTGATAAAATAACCAGTACGGTTATGATCACTGATCCGCTAAGAAGAATTATTTGGGCAAATAAAGCTTTTGAAAAGACTACCGGATATAAGCTTAATGAGGTTATAGGGAAAAATCCAAACTTTTTACATGGACCTGAAACAAATGAAGAAGAAGTAAAGCTCTTTTCAAAGAAACTACAACATAAAATTCCATGCTCTGCCGAGTTATTGAATTATACCAAAAATGGGGTTAAATATTGGGCACAAATTAATGTTACTCCTGTTTTTGATGAGAATAATAACCTTAAAAGCTACATTTCGGTTCAGAATGACATTACTGCACTTAAAAATGCTGAATTAAATACCAAAAATGCCCTTACGAAAGAGAAGGAATTGAATGAACTGAAAAGCCAGTTTGTTAGTATTGCATCACACGAGATCAGAACTCCTCTTGCCAGTATACAATCCAGTTCTGATCTGATACAGATGTTTATATCCGCGGAAGAAATACCTAAGGATAAAATTAAAAAACATTTAGATAAGATATCCAGTCAGATCTTCCGTTTATCCTCTATCATGTCAAATCTATTGACTATTGGAAAGATCAATCTTGATAAATTTAGTCTGAACAAAAACGAAGTTGATATTGAGAAATTTATACAAAAAATCATAACTGATTTTTTTGGAACCAATCCGGATGGAAGAATAGTTAAATTCAGTTCGGTTGGTAAGAAAAGGAAAAGTGATGTAGATAAGGTGCTGATGAGCCAGGTAATCACTAATCTGATCGGAAACTCAATTAAATATTCTAAAGACAGATCAAATCCTGAGGTACTTTTGGAATATAATCCCGATAATTTTAGGATTTCAGTTAAGGATTATGGCATAGGTATACCTGAAGATCAAATAGAACATATTTACGATTCTTTCTTCAGAGCAAGAAATGTTGAAAATATACAGGGTACCGGACTCGGTATGGTCATTGTTAAAAAATTTGTAGAAATGCATAAAGGGATAATTGAAGTAGAAAGTGTTGAAAATAAAGGAACAACTTTCAGATTAACCTTCCCATATGCTTAAATTAATATGAAAGCTCGAAAATTAAAGGTACTGATCATTGAAGACGAAACAATATTAAGGGAGAATATTGTTGATTTTTTAGAATTGAAGAATTTTAAAACCTACCAGGCAAAAAATGGTCTTGATGCACTGGAACTTTTACACAAGGAAACTCCTGATATCATTATTTCAGACATTGCAATGCCTGTATTCAATGGTATTCAGCTACTGAAAATTGTAAGGAAGAATGACAAATACAATCATATCCCTTTTATTTTTCTGACAGCAAAATCAGAAAAAGACGATTTAAGGGATGGTATGTTAAACGGAGCTGATGATTATATCATTAAACCTTTCACTTTTGAT
>JBAZHY010000371.1:0-3198 GCA_041652175.1 Pedobacter sp. | reverse complement strand
AAAGCTGAAAGCCTTCGGTTGAAAAAAGCTAAAGAATCAAAACAGAAAAAGCAGGCTATGCAGACCGCAACAATGTTAAAAAAAATCACTGTAAAGTAATTCCCCACTATAATTTTTTGAGATAATTATTAAATATCTTCATATACAGAAAGCGAAGAATATTTTATTTCTAATTTTTTTAGCAATTTTAATTTTTTATTCTAATTTTGAACACATCAAACTAAAATAATGAGCAACGCAGATAAATTAAAAGCTTTACAGTTAACGCTGGATAAACTTGAAAAATCATACGGTAAAGGCACCGTTATGAAGCTTGGAGATAATGCTGTAGAACCAATTGAGGCTATCTCTACGGGTTCTATTGGTCTGGACATCGCACTGGGGATTGGAGGCTTTCCTAAAGGTCGTGTAATTGAAATTTACGGTCCTGAATCTTCCGGTAAAACAACCCTCGCCATTCATGCAATTGCAGAAGCTCAGAAAAAAGGGGGTATCGCCGCATTTATAGATGCAGAGCATGCCTTCGATAAGTTTTACGCCAGCAAGCTGGGGGTTGATATTGAGAATCTCCTGATATCGCAACCGGACAATGGGGAGCAGGCTCTTGAAATTGCTGATAACCTGATCCGCTCAGGAGCTATTGATATTATCGTAATTGACTCTGTAGCAGCTTTAGTTCCAAAGGCAGAAATTGAAGGTGAAATGGGTGACTCTAAAATGGGCCTTCATGCAAGATTAATGTCTCAGGCCCTGAGAAAATTAACAGGAACAATATCTAAAACCGGATGTTGCTGTATATTTATCAACCAGCTGCGTGATAAAATCGGAGTAATGTTCGGTAGCCCTGAAACAACAACCGGAGGTAATGCCCTGAAATTCTATGCTTCTTTACGTTTAGATATCCGCAGAATTTCACAAATCAAAGATTCAGATGAGGTTTCCGGTAACAGGGTTAAAGTGAAAGTTGTAAAAAATAAACTTGCCCCACCTTTCCGTATCGCCGAATTTGATGTAATGTTCGGAGAAGGTATATCAAAGGCCGGTGAGATTATCGATCTTGGTGTTGATTTTGATATCATTAAAAAAGCCGGCTCCTGGTTCAGCTATGGAGATACCAAACTCGGTCAGGGGCGTGACGCCGTAAAGCAATTATTGCTCGACAATCCTGATTTGATGGATGAACTGGAAGCAAAGATTAAAGCTACGGTTACAGCTGATCATCTTGAAGAGAAATAAAATTCCTGATATAAAAAAATCCGCTTATAACTAAGCGGATTTTTTTATTGATTCATTTTAACAGCTATTTAACTTTCAACTGCTTCTGAAGCCAGTTTTCCATATTCTCCCTT
The DNA here is from genome assembly GCA_041652175.1 of Pedobacter sp. Taxonomy (GTDB): domain Bacteria; phylum Bacteroidota; class Bacteroidia; order Sphingobacteriales; family Sphingobacteriaceae; genus Daejeonella. The sequence continues at coordinate 1,849 of JBAZHY010000371.1, read as the reverse complement.
TGCTCCGGATACATCCAATGCCCGGTTTCCTGTGCAAGGAATAAAGATTTCGGAGCTTTAATAACATTGTAAACAGCATGCATAGAGGTTGGCGGACAAGTCTCATCGTTGAAACCCCAGCTATACATTCCCGGAACTTTTAATAATCTGGCAAAGTTGACCACATCATAATATCCGGCGGTTTTGATCTTATCAGCAGTACTGCCTGATTTTACATTCTCATTAACAAACATATGAGGCCAACCACCTGCCCGCCCGATAGTATACCCGGTAAGATCACTTAAAGCCGGATAATAGGCTCCGAGGAATTTAACCCGTGAATCAAGAGCGGCAGTAATGACTGACAATGCCCCACCCTGACTACCTCCTGTAACGCCCAAATTCGTCCCGTCAAATTCAGGCAATGAGGTTAAGAAGTCATTTGCCCTGACACAACCCATATAAACACGCTTAAAGTAATATCTGTCCCTGTCTTCGAGATTAAACATAGGATAACCCGATAAAGCTCCGGAACTCAGATTAGTATAAATCCCTGCATCCATATTTACAGGTATCCCATGAATTCCTATTTCAAGAGTAATTACACCCTTCTCAGCCGTAGCAACATCTCCATTATATGGCCTTATCCCCGCTCCGGGTACCCGCAATAATGCAGGATATTTTCCTGGTTTTTTAGGCATACAAAGAATCCCATACAACCTGCTTCCCAATCGGAAGTTCTGCATATTCACATGATAAACATTCACATTTTCTGTACTTCTTTCAGGTAAAAGGGTCAGACGGGCATCCACCGGGATTTTAGCAAGATCTGTTTTTGCCGCATCCCAGAACTGAACAAAGTCTGAGGGACTTTCAGAAGCCGGTTTAATTTGTACAGCATCAAACCCAACGGTAGAAAGCCCGCGGTACTTCTTACCATTTACTTCAGCAGTAACAATACAGCGATAAAACCCGGGATTCTTCATCGTACCGGCATTAATCACATGAACTCCATTGCTCAACTGAAGCGAATCCCTCAATTCAGGAGTCATTTTCTCGGGGCCCAGCTCATATTTTATCTTTACATTTTTTAAAGCATTTCCATACTGAAGTACAGTTACATTAAACTTCACTTTCTCCCCTGTTTTATACTGCCAGTCTGTATGGTCAGGAGCTACAATTACCTTAACATTTTGCTCTACCGGCTGAGCAATTGAATCAAAGACTGAAAGGAAAAGAATAAATAATATTGATTTGATTTTTTTCATTATTTTTTAATTAAACAGGCTCCGGATCATAAGCATTACAATAAAAACTATATCCGAGGCTGAGAACAACCATTATTTAGTGCTCAAATTCGGGATTAATAGATTTGGAAACAAATTTATTTTGCATGATAGTGCTGAAGAGCACCAGTGGCCCTGAAGAAAAGTTCAGGAAATATTAAATGTAAAGGTTTTACTTACCTCTGGTCATCATATACATGAACAAGATTCCAACAATAACTATAAAAGCAAGAACAAAAAGCCCTGTGGTAGACCTGCGCTTGTCCTGGCGCATCACCCATATTAATAAACCCGTTAGCGGTATCAGAAATATAGAGAAAAAGATTATACTGGATGCACTCATATTAAAATCAAATCTCGTGTTTTATTATTAAAATCAGCTAAATATTATTAAAACAACATACGCGCCAACGGAGCAACATCCTGACCCACAAAGTCCTTATTCAGGAATTTATAATAGCCGGCTATCGCAATCATCGCTGCATTATCGGTGCAATACTCAAACTTAGGAATATGAACCTTCCAGTTCTCGGTCAATGCCGCCTCATTCAATGCATTTCTCAGTCCGGAATTTGCAGATACTC
>JBAZHY010000370.1:0-3205 GCA_041652175.1 Pedobacter sp. | reverse complement strand
CTGATGATTTTAAAACTCAGGCTTCGCTCTACACTATTGCAATACGGGGTATTGAAGATGGGAGGAAAATAGAAGAGAACCTGATTTGCTCGGCAGTGAGCAGAGTGCTTACCGCACAAACTGAATGGATGGCTATACTTGATGTGGCAGCATCAAAGGAATTAGAGATTGTTATCTCTAATACAACGGAAACAGGTATTGTGTTTACACAGGATGATATCAGTACTCTACCTCCTGCATCCTTTCCCGGTAAACTGCTTGCTGTATTATATCACCGGTATAAAATATTTAATGGCGATGAAAACAAGAGCTTAGTAATTCTCCCAACTGAATTGATCTCAGATAACGGAACTAAGCTGAAAGACATCGTTCTTAAGCTAGCAGAACACAACAAACTGGGAAAGGAATTTATGAAATGGCTTGAGAGTAATAAATTCTGCAATACTCTTGTAGATCGTATTGTTCCAGGAAAACCAGATGAAATTATAATGCAAAAAATGGAAGATGAGTTGGGATATCGTGATGAGTTGCTTGTTATGGCCGAAATTTATCGGCTTTGGGCCATCGAGGGTAATGAAGAGTTAAAGAAAATCCTTTCATTTGAACAAGTAGATTCTGGAGTTGTTATTGCTGAAGATATAACTCTTTATAAGGAGCTGAAATTACGATTGCTCAACGGAACGCATACCTTAAGCTGTGCTGTGGCATTCCTTTCCGAAATGGAAACCGTATGTGATGCAATGGAGGATCCATTGATACAGGAATTCATTTCATCTCTCATGCGGGATAACCTTGCTCCCGCTATTCCATACCCTGTCGATTCTGGAACTGCATTGCAGTTTTCGGAAAAGGTCCTCGATAGGTTCCGGAACCCACAGATCAGGCATCAGTGGCTTAGTATTAGCGTAAATTATACAATGAAGCTTAATATGCGGGTAGTACCTGTGTTGCTTTGCTATTATAAAAATTTTAACAGGGTTCCGAAGAATATTGCATTCGGCTTTGCAGCATATCTGCGATTCATGCGCTCAGAGGAAATAGACGGAACTTTTTTTGGCCATTGTGATAATAGACGCTATAAAATAGAGGATAAATGGGCAGCTTACTATTCAGACCAGTGGGCACATCACAATTCGGATGAAGTAGTGTCCAATGTTCTTGCCAATTACGATATATGGGGTGCAGACCTGTCTCTCCTACCCGGTTTTGTAGAAGCAGTTAGAGGCTATCTCGGGAATATTGAAAGAGACGGTATAAAAAATGCAGTTGAAAAAATAAATTAAGGACTATTATAAGTATGAAAGGGAATATTTTAAAAGTTCATCCCGATGACAATGTAATCGTGGCTTTAAAAGATTTACGCAAGGGTGAAATTGTTACTTACGACGGCGAAGAAATAGTACTTCAAGATGATATTCGGGTGAAGCATAAGTTTACGATAGCCATGCTACCTGAGGGAAGTAAAATCATTATGTATGGAGTGCTTGTGGGTATTACCCAAACAGATCTTGATAAAGGGAGCTTAATTACTACTGCGAATATTAAACATGCAGTAAATCCATTTGAAACACGTTCGCGTAAAACTTCCTGGCAGGCTCCTGATGTTTCTAAATTTCAAAAATCGATATTTAATGGATTTCACCGGTCTGATGGCAGCGTTGGTACTGCAAATTACTGGCTTGTTATACCCATGGTTTTTTGTGAGAACAGGAATATTGAGGTTTTGCAAGAAGCACTTATAACACCACTGGGATACGGACGAAGGAAAAAATATCAGGATGATGTTGTGAAGCTGATTGGAATGATCAGAGATGGGAAAAATGAAGAAGCTCTTTTAGATGCCTCTCTATTTTTTGAAACCTCCGAAGAGAGTCAGGAGCGCGTATTTCCAAATGTTGATGGAATTAAGTTTCTGGTGCATAATGGGGGATGCGGTGGTACCAGAGAGGATGCGATAACGCTTTGCGGACTTCTTGCTGGTTATATTACACACTCAAACGTGGCAGGAGCCACTATTCTCAGCCTGGGTTGTCAAAATGCCCAAGTCTCGATGTTGCAGGCCGAAATTGAGAAGCGAAACCCGCAATTTGATAAGCCACTTTATATTCTTGAACAACAGGATATAGGGACTGAAGCAGATTTATTTTCTTTATCTATAAGGCAAACTCTGGCAGGTTTGATTCGGGCGAACAGGTCTGTGCGTCAACCGGCACCATTGAGTAAGCTTTGTATTGGTCTGGAATGCGGTGGATCTGATGGATTTTCAGGAATTTCAGCAAATCCTGCAATAGGCTATACATCTGATATGATTGTTGCTCTGGGTGGATCTGTTATACTTTCTGAATTTCCTGAGCTTTGCGGAGTTGAACAGGATCTCAGTGACCGTTGTGTAAATATCGATCAGGCAGAACGATTTTCTAACCTGATGAAAAATTATAACAGCCAGGCAATTGCAGCAGGATCTGGTTTTGATATGAATCCTTCTCCGGGGAATATTAAGGATGGCTTAATCACTGATGCAATCAAATCAGCCGGTGCAGCAAAGAAAGGTGGTACATCTCCGATAGTCGCCGTACTTGATTATCCGGAAAAAGTAGTTAAGCCCGGCCTAAATCTCTTATGTACGCCTGGTAATGATGTAGAATCTACAACCGCGGAAGTGGCCTCAGGAGCAAATATTGTATTGTTTACTACCGGGTTAGGTACTCCTACTGGTAACCCTATTGCACCAGTTGTAAAAATAGCAACAAATACAACCTTATTTAATCATATGAGTGACATTATCGATATTAATACAGGGTCAATTATTGAGGGGAAGGAAACGATAGCAGAAGCCGGAGAACGTATACTGGAATATATAATTAGTGTTGCCAGCGGTGAGACTGAAGTAGCTGCTGTGCGTCATGGGCAGGATGACTTTATTCCATGGAAAAGAGGTATTTCGCTTTGATCTGGTAACAGCTGAAAATCTAAATTTTGGGAATCTTGCAATGACCCGAATGAACGAAGATCATTCATGATATTTGTTATCATAATGCAAAGAATTCTAAATTCTAATAAATTATAGCTTTATAAACAGCTTTTTTAATATGAACAAGACTTCGTTTGGCAACCATCGGTGGGTAGTTTGCGGTCTACTTTTTCTTGCTACCACTATAAACTATATTGACAGACAGGTTATTGGCCTTCTTAAACCAACTTTAGA
>JBAZHY010000369.1:0-3209 GCA_041652175.1 Pedobacter sp. | reverse complement strand
TTTTTACCGGATACTAATGATTAGAAAATTAAAATCATCCTGTTTTGGAATGTTTTATTAATCTTCGGATTTAATTATTAATTTGAAAATCAAATTGAATAATGCTTAATGACTTATAAAACCAAAGAAAGCCGGCTCTTTCTGGTGCTTGGAGCTTTTCTGATCGCCAATGCAATCCTCGCCGAGTTTATAGGAGTTAAAATCTTTACTGTTGAAGGTTCCCTGGGCCTTGAAAAGTTCGATATTAATATGTTTGGTGTACCTAATCTCTCATTTAATATGTCGGCCGGTGTGGTAACCTGGCCTATTATTTTTATTATGACTGATATTATCAATGAGTATTTTGGGTTAAAACAGGTGCGTTTTCTATCTGTACTTGCTGCAATTCTGATCAGTTATGCTTTTCTGGTGGTTGGATTTGCGATTGGTCTGGTTCCTTCAGATTTTTGGGTCAACCAGAAAATTGACGGTGAAACTGTTAATATGAATCTTGCATTTAAAGGCGTTTTCGGACAGGGAATGTGGATTATTGTGGGATCTATTATTGCATTTTTAATCGGTCAGATGGTTGATGTTTTTCTCTTTCACCGGATAAAGAAAAGTACCGGGGAACGGCTTTTATGGTTAAGGGCAACCGGATCCACGCTTGCATCACAGTTTATCGACAGTTTCGTAGTAATTTTTATTGCATTTTATATCAATCCTCAATACAGCTGGAGCTGGCAGATGGTAGCTGCAATTGGTTTGGTAAATTATACCTATAAATTTGTTGTGGCCATCCTGATGACACCCTTGCTCTATTTCGTTCATGATATTATTGACCGGTATTTAGGCAAAGAATTATCTCAAAAGCTGATCTCTGATGCTGCCGGTAACAGTAATAAGTAAAAACAAATTCAATTTATATCTCATGAAAAATATTTTTTTGATGATTACTGGCCTTCTGATTCTTCAGACCAACTGCCTTTCTGCTCAGGAAGTATTATGGAAAGAACAAACCGCATTTGAAGGAGTTCCTGAATACTATCAAAAATGGAATTATCCTGATTATAATTTCCCGACCGATCAGAAGATATGGGATAAAGAACGTTTAAAAGTCAGAGAAACTTTGAAAGGCCTCCTTGGAAATATTCCTGCCCGTCCTGAAAAGCTAAGTGTAAAAACACTTTCCAAAAAGCAAATGAACGGATACGTCCTTGAGAAGTTTATTATTGATAATGGTATTGACGGATGGATTCCGGGATATCTGGCTATTCCTACAAATGTTAAGGGAAAAGTTCCGGTTGTCCTTGGTATGCATGGCCATGGCAGCACTAAGGAAAACGTTTTCGGAATCAGTTCCAGTACCGCTCAGGATGTTCTGGCCCTGCTGATCTCAAAAGGATATGCAGTGATGGCAATTGACAGTTATTTTAACGGAGAGCGTAAGGGAACCGGTCCGGCAGGAACAAGGGAAACCCAGGCCAGGGGAGCTGATCAGGAATCTTCGCAGTTTAAGATTAATTTATGGTTTGGCCGCTCTCTCTGGGGTATGCAGTTACGTGATGAACAGATTGCCCTGGATTATTTGAATAGCCGTCCCGAAATAGACTCAAGCAGGATTGGTGCAGAGGGCATGAGCATGGGCAGTACCAGAGCCTGGTGGCTGGCAGCTCTTGATGACCGGATCAAAGTGGTTGTTGGGGTAGCCTGTTTTACCCGCTATAAAGAATTGATCGAACAGCGCGAGCTCAGGGCACATGGTATTTATTATTTTGTTCCGGGAATGCTGCAGCATTTTGATACGGAGGCCGTTATGGGACTTATTGCACCAAGGCCATTTCTGGCCCTGACAGGCGATAGCGATGCGGGTTCTCCGATAAGCGGGATGAAAACTCTTGAAAAAAAGCTGGATACGGTTTACTCTCTTTATAAACAGCAGGAGAAATTTAAGAGTATCATTTATCCTGAAACGGGACATGTATTTACCGACGATATGAAGATAGAAATGCTCAATTGGTTTGAAAAATATCTGAAATGAAAAAAGTACTTAAAATCTCAGGATGCTTGTTTCTGCTAAGCATGTGCCCGGCTTTTCTTTTTGCACAAAGCAGGTTGAAATCCTCCGCAAGTGGTAAACCAATCCCTGAAACTATAGCAAAGCATTTTATTGTGCCTGAGGAATTTAAAGATCAGCAGGGCAGTTATCGTCCTGTTTTAAAGTTTTATAACGGAGATACTGTTAAAACTCCAAAAGACTGGAAGCGAAGAAGGGAAGAGATCCTTTTAAAGTGGAACGCAATGATGGGACAATGGCCGGCTTTGATTCAAAAGCAAAGTTTTGAGATGCTTGATACGGTACAGCTTGATGGTTTTGTACGATACAGGGTGAAGTTTAACTGGTTACCCGGACAAAAAACAGAAGGTTATCTGATGATACCCGACAGCCCGGGAAAGAAAGCTGCAGTAATCACGGTTTATTATGAACCTGAAACATCTGCAGGATTAGGAAGACCTGACCTTCCTGACAGGGATTTTGCTTTTCAGCTGGCTAAGCGCGGTTTTGTAACACTTTCTATCGGGACAACCGAGACCACAGCCAATAAAACCTATTCACTCTATTATCCCGGTATTCAGAATGCAAGTGTTCAGCCCCTTTCTGCACTTGCATGCGCTGCTGCCAATGCATGGAATGTACTGGCAGGTTTATCTGAGGTTGATTCAAAAAGGATTGGTATCATGGGACATTCCTATGGGGGTAAATGGGCAATGTTTGCCTCTGCCCTTTATGATAAATTTGCCTGTGCCGTATGGTCCGACCCGGGAATTGTATTTGATGAAGCCCGCGAATCTGTTAATTACTGGGAACCCTGGTATCTGGGTTATTATCCTCAGTCCTGGAGGAAACGAGGTTTAATTACCAGTCAGAATCCTGCCGGCGGCCTTTATCCCCGCCTGGTGGCTGATGGTTATGACTTACATGAATTGCATGCACTGCTGGCTCCCCGGCCTTTTCTGGTTTCAGGAGGGTCAGAAGATCCTGTAAAAAGGTGGATCCCCCTTAATCAAACTATACAGGTGAATCGTTTACTTGGATATGAAAACCGTGTAGCAATGACCAATCGCCCTGCCCATACACCAAACCCTGAATCAAATGAGGCAGCGTTTTTGTTTTTAGAACACTTTTTGAAGAATTAAGAATTAAGAATTAAAAATTAAGAATCTTTTTT
>JBAZHY010000368.1:0-3210 GCA_041652175.1 Pedobacter sp. | reverse complement strand
ATTTAACTGAGTCGGAACACCGGATAGTTTTGGATGATGGTACGATCAAGTGGGTCCGGTTTAAAGCCTTTAAAGTTATAAAGGATGGCAAACTGGAATTTGTTGAAGGGACCTTACAGGATATAACCAAATCTAAACTTGAGTTTGAAAAGTTAATGCTGAATGAGCTGAGATATGAATATATTATGGAGGCTACTTCTGATGCGATTTGGGATTGGGATCTGGTTTCCGACGAAATTCTTTTAGGTAAAGGATTCCAAACTCTTTTTGGTTATAAAATTGAGGGTAAAATTCCCGGAGAAGAGTTTTGGAAAAAAAATATACATCCATCAGATTATCAGTTTGTCACTAATAATATCCATGAGGTAACCAGGAGATTTGAATCCATCTGGCGGATTGAATATAAATTAAGAAAGAACAATGGTGATTATGCTTATGTTTTGGACAAAGGTATCCTGATCAGGAATGAAGATAACGAGATTGTCAGAATGATTGGAGTAATCCAGGATATTAGTATTGAGAAAAATAAAGAATTACAAAAGTCCTTAATAGCCGACCTTAGCCTAACTTTTAGTGATACAGAAGCATCGCTCCTCGAAATATTAAATAAATTTCTCAAAAGAGTTGTTTCTTTTGGAAACTTCAGTATTTCTGAAATCTGGCTTTTGGATGAAGATAAATCCAGATTAAACTTATTTTCTAAAGCGACCATTCATAAGGATCTGGAAGTATTTTATACTAAAAGTTCAGATCTTATCAGTATGACCTCCGGCGAAGGAATCCCCGGAAAAACATTTCAAACCGGCATTAATCAGACATTTTTCAATATTGATAAAAACCCGGATTTTATTCGTCATCATGCGGCCAGGATTGCCGGTCTGACTACAGCTTATGGTTTTCCTATCAAGGTTAAAGATGATGTTATCGGTGTTTTTGTGTTGGGATTACGTTTAAATGAATTTGATCCGTTTAAAATCTCAGTACTTGATGAAAATTTTTTAAAGGCCCTGAGTTCCGAAATTGAACGGAAGATGGTACACGATGAACTCAAAGACTCTGAGAAGCGTTATAGCGACCTGTTTCAACTAAATCCTGAACCGATGTGGGTTTATGATATTGAAACTTTAAAATTTCTGGATGTAAACAAATCAGCTATTGAGCAGTATGGATATAGCAGGGACGAGTTTCTTTCAATGACGATCATGGATATACGGCCCAGGGAAGATATTCCATTATTGGAGAAGGCGATCAAATGGGCAGAAAATCATCAGAACATTGGTTTTTCAAATACATTCCGTCATCTCAGAAAAGATGGTTCAATTCTGATTGTGGAGATCAAAAACAATACAATTCGTTTTCAGGGACGTAATGTAATATTAATTCTTGCTTATAATATTACAGAGCGTACAAATTATATAAAGACTATTGAGGAACAGAATCTGAAACTGAATGAAATTTCCTGGATGCATTCACATATTGTAAGAGCACCTGTTTCAAGACTATTGGGTTTAATAGATCTGATCAAATCAATCTCTCCTGAAGAAGAAATCAGGGGGGAATTATTAGGTTATGTATTTGATTCTGCAAAAGAACTGGATGATGTAATCAGAGAGATTACAAAAAAATCTGAGGAGATTCATCTGGTAAATCCTGAATTTAAAAAATGGAGGGAGAGTCAAACATTATGCAAATAAGCGCAATATGACAACTTCTCCTGTTAAGACAAATTAGCCCTTCAGATCTTTTCACTCTTGCCTTTTTTAGCTTCAGGTACAGTGCTTTCTTTATTCATATCTTCCTCAAAGGTTTTTACGTCTTTGTGATTACGACGTATGATAAACACGATTAAAGCAATTGCAATTACCAGTACAATTCCTATAGTTAAGAAATCAATTTCCATCTCTCTTTTGTTTTAGTTTCTTCTGATCATATACAATAATTTAAAGATAAGATAGTAATTCGTAAATTGGAATATTTCAGATTGGATAGCTGATAAATTTAACCTGTAATTAACATTTTCATATTCTTATTTCAGAAAATCAGGAGAATTGTCAATTTTAAATTCAATATATAATTTGTTTTATCTTATTTAGCTTTTCCTTTATTTAAAAAATACATGAAATATCTTTACCTGAATATCTTACTGGCCATTTCAACCCTGTTTTTTATTTTTCTTAAGCCGGATACATCTTCTCCTGAACCGGTAAATATGGCTGCGCAAGCAACCACAGAATATGAGGTGGTGACTACAGGTTTGAATGTGCCCTGGGAAATTGCCTGGGGACCGGATCAGAAGATATGGTATACCGAACAGAAAGGTTATGTGTGCAGGGTTGATCCGCTGAATGGCAAAAAGGATACTCTTCTTAAATTGAATGATGTCTGGTTTTTAAGAACCACAGGTTTACTCGGAATGGCCTTACATTCTGATATGAAAAAGAATCCCTATGTTTTTCTCAACTATACTTTTCAAAAGGATAAGAAGTCTATGACCCGCCTGGTTCGTTATACCTGGCAAAAGGATACATTGATCAATGCTAAAGTTTTAATGGAGATTCCTGCCGCAAACGGACATAATGGATCCAGACTGGCAGTAAATCAGGGGATATTGTACTGGGCAACCGGAGATGCGCTAAGCCTCACTGATTCACAAAACCCTCTAACGCCTAATGGCAAAATTTTAAGAATGAATATTGATGGTTCAATACCGGCTGACAATCCGATAAAGGGTAATCGGGTTTGGGCATGGGGATTCCGTAATATTCAGGGTATGGTTTTTTCTAAAAGCGGACTATTATATACTTCTGAACATGGTGATGCGAATGATGATGAGATTAACCTGATTACTAAAGCCAGAAATTATGGCTGGCCTACCATTCAGGGTTTTGCTGAAAGCGTTGAAGAAACAAGCTTTAAAGGCTTGCATCAGACCGTCGATCCTCTTAAAGCATGGACACCGACGATTGGTCCGGCAGGGCTGGATTATTACTCTTCCGATAAGATTCCGGAAATAAAGAACTCTCTTTTACTGGTTACTTTGAAAGGGAAAAGTTTAAGATCATTGAAGCTTTCCCCTGATGGAAAACAGATTGTAGGGGAAAACATATTTTTTGAGAATAAATTCGGACGTATCCGTGATCTTTGTGTTTCTCCGGCAGGGGATATTTATATTTCTACCAGTAATCGTGACTGGAATCCTGTTGCTGGTTT
>JBAZHY010000367.1:875-3210 GCA_041652175.1 Pedobacter sp. | reverse complement strand
TACTGATTCTATCACTGCTAAGCGGAACAGCTCTGAAAAATCAGATCAGGAACGCGCTCGTGATGATCGCAAAGGACTTGATGGTGTCAGAGACAGGGGTCAGAGAGCCGGTGAGGAGATTCGCCGTTTAGGCCCCGGATCAGGTATTAAACAGGTTCCTCGCTCAATCCCCAAAATAAAGCCTCAGGCTGTTACAGACCGGATTCCAATGAGAAGGCTGCCAATGAAAATCCCGAGAAAGGGATTGGGAGGTATTCATATACTGTGATTTTAAAAGAATTTTATGATAAAAGGGTATTTCTTATTATTCCTATCTGTGTTTCTGACCGCCGGGGTTTTTGCAGCGACAAGCTCTGATTCAACCCAGACCCCCCGTTCAACACTTACTCTTGCTGCCATTTATGGTAATAATGCAAATTACTACGGACAGACAGCAGAACAGCGCTTACCATATATATTGACTAATGCCTCATATCGTTTAAAAGGAGGTTTATATTTTTCTGCCGGTTCATATAAGCTTTTAAATGTGGGTGGCTCAGTAATATCTGAGTTCGATATCTCAACCGGTTATGAATTTAATTTCTCTAAAAAGTTTAGCGGATCTGCAGGGTATACCCGATCTTTTTTTGCAAAAAACTCTCCCCTGCTTCAGGCAGCTAATGAGAATACTTTGAGTACCTCATTAGCGTATGATTTCGGTGTTTTTAAAACGGGATTAAGTGGTTATTATGCATTCGGAACCCAAAATGACTTTTTCTTATCTTTTGTTACTTCTAAAACACTGAATCTGGGAAGCCTCGGTAAGAAAGATTTTATCACCCTTGATCCGGGTATTGAAATAGTAGGCGGAACCCTTCATTACCTGGAAGAATATATAGTAAGACGCGACAGACAGGGTGTAGGTGGTCTGCTTCCTCCTGGTCCGTTGAATCCTTACCGGGATCAGTATTATACTATGACGCGGAATGCAAGCAACTTTGATTTACTTTCTTATAATGCAAATCTGGCATTGGGATATAATCGAAGTAATTATCTGATCGAAACTTCATGGCAGCTAACCGCTTTGGGAAAGAATATTTCAGAAACGGGAACCAAAGCCCGATCCTTTTTTAATTTAAGTTTTTATTATCAGTTCTGATTTGAAAGTATTACTGATCGAAGACGAAAAGACGCTGGCTTATGAAGTTGAAGCGTTCCTGAAAAAGGCATTTTACATTTGCGACCTGGCTCATACAGCCGGTAAAGGGTTGGAAATGCTGGGTGTAAACCCTTATGATTTTATCCTTCTGGACCTTGGGCTGCCTGATCAGGATGGTTTAAAGGTTCTTCAGGAAGCAAAGAAGTTAAATCCTGATGCTGCCTATATCATTCTGACAGCCCGTGGCAATATAGAGGACCGTATTATCGGACTGGATCTGGGAGCGGATGATTATTTGCCCAAACCCTTCTCACTATTGGAGCTGCAATCCCGTATGCAGGCAATATCCCGCAGGAAATTTAATGTCAGCACACAGGAAATACCCCTGGGTGAATTTATAATTGATCTGCAGAAGCGTATTGTTTCGCATCAGGGTACTGAGATAGAACTGACCAGAAAGGAATATGATCTGCTTAGTTATCTGCTGCTTCATAAAAACAGGGTTTTAACCCGTATGCAACTTAGCGAACATATCTGGGGAACCTTTGCCGATGATGACTATGACTCTAATTATATAGATGTACATATCAAAAATATCCGTAAAAAGCTGAGTGCTTACGGTCCGGTTGAATGGCTTGAAACGGTTAGAGGTGTAGGTTATAAAATCAGAAAACAATAGTGAAATTAAACAGCAAGCTTACATTATTCATTACCCTGTCAAAGCTTGCTATTGTTTTGCTTTTCGTACTTACATTGCCCTATCTTACCGGTAGAATAGCAAGAACTTATACCGACTATTACCTTCAGCAACAGAAGGAGAAGGTTCTGGAAGTAGTGGCCAGAAACGGAGTGGAATCCTATTTACAAGGTGAGGCCAGCTACGGTAGTTATACCATGCTGAAGGAAGAATATATCTCTCTTGAACCAGTGGAAGAAGGTTTTACCCTCGATACTATTTACACGGATGAGCGTATCATAGAGCAGGATACCCTGAACTACCGGGTGCTTACTCACGTGTTTGCGGCCGGAAAGAGCAGCTATCTGATGGAAGTAGGTAAAACTGTGGAAACGATCGATCAGTATAACCGTCCGCTGCAGCGAATAGCAACCTATGTGCTTCTTGGTTTAATTCTGATCACTCTAATGGTAGATCTTTTTTATACCCGATTCTTACTAAAACCGTTAGGCGAAATCATC
>JBAZHY010000367.1:0-865 GCA_041652175.1 Pedobacter sp. | reverse complement strand
TGAAAATTCCGAACCGGTGAAAACCAATACCAGTGATTTTAGGTTTCTCGATCAATCACTCATTTCATTAATGGATCAGATTCATGATGCATTTGAAAAGGAAAGGGAATTTACTGCGAATGCTTCTCATGAGTTGATGACACCAATAGGGATACTTCAGAATAAGATAGAAAACCTGATGGGTGAACCCGAAGTTTCAGAACTTGTTCAGGATCGTCTGATCGGAATGCAGCGGACATTGAATCGTTTGAAACGGATTGTACATTCGCTGCTGCTGATTTCGCGGATCGATAATGATCAGTTCAGTAAGAAAGATACTGTTTCTGCGACAGAATTGTTCGGCGATGTACTTGACGAGATCAGTCATCGCTTGTCGGAAAAACAGATTAGTCTGAGCATGAATCTTTCAAAGCATACCGTTTTTCAGAATATTAACCGGGATCTTTTGTTTCAAATGATTTATAATCTGCTTAATAATGCGATCAGATATAATAAACCGGATGGGAAAATCAATATTTCAGATCGGATCCTTGAAGGCAAAGTTTATGAAATAGATATTGAAGATACAGGGATCGGTATTGCGCAGGATGAAGTATCCACCATATTTAATCGTTTCAAAAAGGCAAATAATTCAGAAGATGAGGCAGGCTATGGTTTGGGATTGTCAATCGTAAAAAGCATATCAGATTATCATAAGATTAGTATCCGCACTGAATCAGAACTTACAAAAGGCACCAGATTCACCCTGACCTTTCCTTCAGAACTTTTGAAGGGCATTTAATCAGCAGTTATCAGCTATTTTCTCTTTTTTTTATTTTCTGTGTAACCAATATTCCGACACATCGTCTTAATTACAAATACAGAA
>JBAZHY010000366.1:0-3218 GCA_041652175.1 Pedobacter sp. | reverse complement strand
AGATTCGAAAAGACACCACTACAGCTGACTCTTGTTGATGATGCACTACTTGAAGAAATCATAGTCACCTCGCGTCGTCGTTCAGAGGTACTGCAGGATGTTCCTATTCCAATCTCAGTAGTAGGCAGATCTCAGATTGAAGAATCCGGCTCATTCAATGTTGGTCGGGTGAAAGAACTGATCCCTTCGGTTCAGATGTATACATCCAATCCAAGAAATACAGGAGTAAACATACGGGGAATTGGCTCACCATTCGGACTCACCAACGATGGCCTTGACCCGGGTGTAGGTTATTATGTCGATGGGGTTTATTATGCACGACCGGCAGCTGCTACTTTAGATTTTATTGATATTGACCGTATTGAAGTATTACGGGGACCTCAGGGAACCTTATTTGGTAAGAATACAAGTGCCGGAGCTTTTAATATTGTAACCCGTAGGGCCAGCTTTACCCCTGACTACAGTTTCGAAACCAGTTTTGGCAATTATGGATATATCCAGACCAAAGCTTCAGTTACCGGTCCTTTAAGTCAGAAAGTTGCTGCACGGCTTTCATTCTCAGGTACCCAGCGCAATGGTCTGATTGAGAATGTGCGAACCGGAAAATATACCAACGACATTAATAATCTTGGCTTTCGTGGTCAGTTACTGTATAAACCTAATGATAATACCTTCATAACACTGGCAGCAGATGCTACCGATCAGCAACCCGATGGTTATGCTCAGGTTGTTGCCGGAGTTGTGCCTACTAAACGCCCGGCATACCGTCAGTTTGATGCTATCATTGCCGATCTGAACTATGCACTTCCGAGCCGGAATGCTTTTGACCGCAAAATAGATCACGACACCCCATGGAACTCGGGAAATGAGCTCGGAGGTATCTCACTGAATGCCGAAACTAAATTAGGGTCGGGTACCCTGACATCTACTACCGCCTGGCGTTACTGGAACTGGGATCCATCGAATGACCGCGACTTTACAGGCTTACAGGCACTGGCAAAATCCCAAAATCCGGCAGAGCATCGAAACTGGTCGCAGGAAATTCGTTATGCAGGTCAGCTTACGGAGAAATTAAGCGGCGTTGTCGGTTTGTTTTATATCGATCAGGAGGTTAAAATTAATGGTACGGAAGAATCAGGCTCAGCCCAGTGGCGTTTTTCTCAAAGTTCAACCAGCCCACTATGGAGAACTCCCGGCCTTTTTGAAGGATATGGCATTTATACAAACGCATCTATTAAATCGCAAAGTGCAGCCGCATTTGCCAGTATTGATCTTGAAATAGCAAAAGGCTTTCACATCCTGCCCGGGATTCGTTACAATTTTGATCAAAAAAATGTTGATTATAACCGGGTTGCAAGAGGTGGCCTCCAAACTACTGATCCTGCTTTACTCGCATTAAAGAATGGAGTGTATAGCAGCCAGTTGTATGTAGCTGATGCTGATGAAAAGAATTTTACGTATTCATTTACAGCAGCTTACAGACCAGGCAACAGACTTAATGCTTTTGCCACTTATTCTACAAGTTTTAAACCCGTAGGCGTAAATGTTGCGGGTCTTCCTACAGTGAATGGTGTGGCCGCAACTGATCTGGCAGTTATAAAACCAGAGGATACAAAGCACTATGAGCTTGGTATTAAAACTACACCGATCGATAACTTTACTTTAAACTTCACATTCCACAACTCAGATATTAAAGATTATCAGACCAATGTCCAATCGCCTCAATTAGGTGTAAACAGAGGTTATATTGCCAATGCCGAGAAGGTAAATGTTAAGGGAATCGAATTAGATGCAAGTATTAGGATTAATCAAAATTTCTCATTTTACGCTGCGGGTACTCATACAGATGCTAAATATGTACGCTTTACCAATGCCCCTCTCCCACTTGAAGAAACAGGGTTAACTGTAAATGGTGTTCAGATTGCATTTAAAGATATATCAGGAGGCGACCTGCCCGGTATTTCAAAATGGGCAGGATCATTAG
Organism: Pedobacter sp.; assembly: GCA_041652175.1. Lineage (GTDB taxonomy): Bacteria > Bacteroidota > Bacteroidia > Sphingobacteriales > Sphingobacteriaceae > Daejeonella. The sequence continues at coordinate 1,234 of JBAZHY010000366.1, read as the reverse complement.
GAACAGAGTATGCAACAAATACAAAGTTTTTTAAAAAAGATGCAAAATTCTTTATTGCATTTGATGCTTATTATCGCTCCTCATTCTCTTCAAGCCCCTCGCCCTCAGCATACTTGAATATAAATGGTTATGCTCTCTTCAACGGCCGAATTGGTTATAAAGCTGCCAAAGGTTTATCAGCCTATATTTGGGGACGTAATATTTTTAATAAAGACTATTTCGAACAACTGTTACCGGCAGGCGGTAATGCAGGTCATTATGCCGGGGTACTTGGAGATCAAAGAACTTACGGAACAACGCTCAAGTACACATTCTAAATGTAAATTAACTGAATACGGAAAGCAACAGATTAATCTCTGTTGCTTTCTTATGCATCATATCAAATTTTGAGCAATCTTTTATGAACTAATCAATTAGAAAAGGCTTGCATTTACAAGATTAGTCTCATTCTGCAAGTACATTAACCGTATAGCAAACCAATTTATTAGCTAAAGGTTTTCCCTGAGATGTTTTAATATCGCCCAACGACATTTCATAAACATAACCCGGTTTAAGGCCATTAAGAGTAACAGTTATTTCCTTCCTGTCGGGAGAAAGTTTAACTGCTGTAACAGGTACTGACTGAACATCTACCTGGTCTGAGCCATACTTTTTATGATAATTATAGTAATAATGTCTGAACTTATAGTTAGCGGGATCTGAAGCAGAGGTAGCATCAAGCGCTTGTGTAAACTTAAGCTTAAAACCTGTTTTAGTCAGATTCATACTATAAACTTCTGCTGGCGGCTTCCCGTTAAATACGATTCGCTGAATTCCTTTTGAACCAGCCCAGCCATGCTCGGCCTGACCAACCCATAAACTACCATCAGGAGCAAAAGCAAGCCGGTTATTCCCTTTCCTTAAGCCATTTCCATCAATAAACGGAATACAAGCGCCCTGAATTACTCCGGAAATCTCTTCAAGCATTACCCTCACAATCCTTGGACTATTCATCTCCCCTATGAATAACTGTCCGGCAAAAGGTCCGAACTTACCCATTGTACCATCACTTACAGGTTGGGTAGGAGAATTTGCCATTATCCCATGTGGAAACAAAACACTTGCTTTGGTACGCATGCTATCGAGTCTTTCTACCGGTAGTGTCAAAGGGTTTTCACCTTTCCATGATTTTTTCCAAACCAATGCAGAAGGATGTCCATAAAAATTACCTTCCTGTATATGGAACAAAGGACTT
>JBAZHY010000365.1:2633-3227 GCA_041652175.1 Pedobacter sp. | reverse complement strand
GGTATTGCAGTTCGGGGCCGGTAAGGAAAAGTTACAGGCCATTGTGGATATACTGGAAAATACCGGCTATAAGACGAGCTCTGAAAATATCGGCTTAATCTATGCTTATTTCATCGACAGACTGGCTGAAAATTATGAAAATCTGGATGTTAAACCACTTCCTGATGTTGAACGTACTTTTAAAGAGTTGAAAGAAAGAAATATAAAAGTTGTTCTCAATACCGGATATAATCGTAAAACTGCAGAATCATTAATTGCAAAACTTGGCTGGAATAATCTAAATCAGTTTGACCTGTTAATTACTGCATCTGATGTGAATAAAAACAGACCCCAACCGGATATGATCCTGTTAGCTATGTCTCAACTGGGTATTTCAGATCCCGGGAAAGTTGTAAAAGTTGGAGACTCTGCAGTGGATATTCAGGAAGGACAGAATGCTAAATGTGGTTTGAGTATTGGAGTTACTACCGGTGCGCATACCCCCGAACAATTAGAAAAAGCTAATCCTGATTATATCATTGATAACCTTTTTGAACTGATCGGAATTATAGAAACGACTGGATTGACAGAATAAATGCTAAGGAATATTAGATC
>JBAZHY010000365.1:472-2623 GCA_041652175.1 Pedobacter sp. | reverse complement strand
TACTGAAATAAAACAGTAGGATAAATAAGATACTAAAATGACTCGTTTTCATCTTTTAAATTTTAAGCATAGGTAGTAAACAAAATCAAAGCTTTATTTTCTGCCGGTTTTAAGGTACATTATTATCGAACCCGCTGATTGATAATAATTTGCTGTTATTAAATTAATAATCGGATAATATATATGCTATACTTTAGCCTGAACTAATTTGATAAAAATTGAATCAACTTAATTCATTGTTATCCAATCTGCTTTTCAGCATATTCTTCTTCCGTTTTTCCTCAATTTTCAGACATTAAAATGATTAAAGAGAAGAGACCGGTAGATTTGATTGTAATTTCAGATGTACATCTCGGTACATATGGTTGCAGGGCAAAGGAACTCCTTCATTATTTAAAGTCGGTTAAACCCAAAACAATTGTATTGAACGGCGATATCATCGACATATGGCAGTTCAGTAAAAATTACTGGCCAAAGTCGCACATGAAGGTTATTAAATATTTGATGAATTGCCTGAGTAAGGGTGTTAAGGTTTATTATATTACAGGTAATCATGATGAGATGCTCAGAAAGTTTGAAGGCTTTAAAATGGGCTCATTTCAGATTGTGAATAAGGTTGTTTTCGAACTTGATAATAATGAAAAAGCCTGGATTTTTCACGGAGATGTGTTTGACGTAACCATGCAGCATTCAAAATGGCTGGCAAAAATGGGGGCAATAGGCTATGATTCATTAATCATAATCAATAGCATTGCAAACTGGGTTTCAGAAAGGGTATTTAATAAAGGGAAAATGTCATTTTCCAAAAAGATCAAGAATAGTGTAAAGGGTGCTGTTAAATTTATTAATAATTTTGAACAGACGGCAGCAGATATCGGTATCAGCAATCAGTATCAGTATGTTGTTTGCGGACATATCCATCATCCCGAAATGCGCAGAATTGAGCAGGAACATGGTAGTATCATGTATTTAAACTCAGGCGACTGGATTGAAAATCTTTCAGCGCTTGAATACCATCGGGGTGCCTGGAGTTTATTCAGGTTCAGTGATCAGGAAAGGGCTGCAATGCTGAATATTCCTGAAGATGAGGCTGATGAAATGAATATCAGGCAATTGTTTAATCAAATGCTTGCCGAGTTCAATTTAAGAAGTACATGAAAATATTGTATGCCATTCAGGGTACAGGTAATGGGCATGTGACCCGTGCAAGGGAAATTGTACCTATACTAAAAAAGGATCATGAGCTGGATGTTCTGATCAGTGGTATTCAGGCTGATGTCGAGTTACCCTTTGAAGTTAACTATCGTTTTCATGGCTTAAGCTTCATTTTTGGGAAGAAGGGAAATGTTGATATCCCTGAAACCTATAAAAAATCCCGCTTAAGACAATTGATGAAAGACATCAGGTCGCTTCCGGTTAATCAATACGATCTTGTGATCAGTGATTTCGAACCGGTATCTGCATGGGCATGTTATTTTGCCGGAAAGCCCTGTATATCAGTAAGTCATCAGGCCGCTGTAATAAATAAGAAATCACCGAAATCAACTAAAATGGATCCGGTTGGTAAAGCAATCTTACGTTCTTATGCACCGGCAATAAGTCAGTACGGCTTTCATTTTCAGCAGTATGATAAGAATATATTCACACCGGTAATACGCCAGGAGGTAAGACTTAAAAAGCCGGTTAATAAAGGTCATTATACGGTTTATCTGCCTTCATATAATGATGACCGGATTATTAAGGTATTGGATTTGATTCCGGATGCTGAATGGCAGGTCTTTTCCAAACATAATAAAGAACCTTTCTGGAAGAATAATATCTGGATCAGGCCGATCAATAATGATGAGTTTATTGAAAGTATGGTCACATCCGAAGGTGTTTTGTGCGGAGCCGGCTTTGAAACTCCTGCTGAGGCCTTATTCCTGAAAAAGAAATTACTGGTTATTCCAATGAAGGGACAATATGAACAGCAATGTAATGCTGCCTCATTAAAAGATATGGGGGTTCCTGTTATAAAGAGCTTAAAGAAAAAGCATTTACAAAAAATAGCGGAATGGGTTTCAGATGGTAAAATTATTCCTGTAAATTACCCTGATAAAACAGCTGAAATTTTAGCTGACATAATTGAAAGGGAGCCGGATCCGGAAACTT
>JBAZHY010000365.1:0-462 GCA_041652175.1 Pedobacter sp. | reverse complement strand
TCTGGCACAAAAAACACAAACTTCCGTTCAATCAGAAACAATTATTTCTTTAAAAAAATAGAAAAACTTACATCGCGTATTTTTTGATGGTCAGACGTGCGGATTTTGATGAGGATTTTGTTTGGGGAGTTGCAGCTTCTGCCTTTCAAACTGAAGGTTCACCTTTAGCTGATGGTAAAGGTTTATCGATCTGGGATGAGTTTTCGAAGAGAAAGGGGAAAATATTTCAGGGTCATGCTGCCGACATCAGCAGCGATTTCTATAATCTTTATACCCGCGATATTGCATTGATGAAGTCGATGCATATCGAGAATTTTCGGTTTTCCTTGTCCTGGTCAAGAATTTTTCCTGATGGAACTGGGTTTGTTAACCCCCAGGGAGCAGATTTTTATGACAGGGTAATAGACCTTTGTCTTGAACTGGGCATCAGACCATGGATAACTTTATATCACTGGGACCTGC
>JBAZHY010000364.1:0-3240 GCA_041652175.1 Pedobacter sp. | reverse complement strand
ATGATTATAAGAATTGTACATAAAAACTCCGCGAGGGTTGAAAGATAGAGGGAGGGGACCTCACCCAATCCTAAAGGATTACCAAATTTCAGATCGCCCTGCAGAATTTTCTGAAATTTAGGGTAACCATGTGTTAACAATACGGAGCCCGAAAGTAAGCGAAGGATTAACAGCCCAAGATCCTGAGATAATGGACCACTTGACATAAAAGGTGATTTCATAAGGGATTGGTTTAGTTGAACGAATTAATGCTTTAACTAAGATAAAATGATTTTTTAAATTACCTAATATTTTGTTAGTCAAATCATTAAATAAGTTAATGTATATTTGATCTGCGATAAAAAGCACATAGAATTTATAGCGGCTATCTTTCGGTAAGGACGAAGTTTTTGCTTAATCAACTGAGCTCGTTTTTATTTATATGAAGGTAAAGTTTTTTTAAGTTCCGATATTAACTGAAACGAAAAATTCGTATATTGTATCAGCGATTTTTCAGCATAAATTCCCACCAAATTAAACCGGATCCGGTTGCTGTAAATCACTGATGTTCTTCGGGTGCTGTTCGAGAGTTGTTCGGGAAAACAGGGGTTTTGTTCGGGAAGTGTTCGGGTCGGCTTCGAGAATTGTTCGGGAATTGTTCGAGACAAGTTCGGGACAGGTTCGGGACAGATTCGGGACAGATTCGGGATTTTGCCGTGTCGGCTTCGGGTGCTGCCGAAGAACTCTCGAAGAACTCTCGAAGAAATGTCGGGGAAATCAGCCTTTTGTCTGCCTTCAATGAGCTTTTTGGCATTAACCTGATACGAAGTAAAACCGAAGCCGGCTCGAACGATTCCCGAACCGATCAAAATTCCAACTCGTTTTAAGGCGTTTTAAAGACTCTTTTTCTCTTTGCAAAGGTTGTTTACGGCTGACCAAATAAAGTTGCTCAGATCGCCTGAAAATAGTCTTAAATCAAAACAAAGATGACCGGGTGCTTAAGAGTCTGTCGGCTCAACCAATCAGTTGTGAAATAAGCTCAGATCCGAAACAGAAGTTTCTTTCAGTATCCGATGAAATTGAGTTTGAAATACCCTTTATAGGTTCCAAAATCAGGAACAATTCTAATTTTAACTAAAAGTTAATTTCGGTATGTTGACAGTTGATAGTTGACAGTTGATAGTTGACAGTTGACAATGAACAGTGGACAATTGTCAATGCCTAAATAGTGTTGACCGTTATCAGGGTTATTTAATCACTTATTTAATTCTTATCTTCAAATGAGTTAATTCAGCCCGGTAAGACTGTTTAAATATAATATATTTTCAAAGTTGACCGGTGTCTTTCTTTGTAAACCTATATGAGGTTTTTCAAAGTTATATAGTTGAACACTCCGGTCAACTTCTTTTTGAAGATCTTCAAAGGTCTTTATATTTCTGTGAATGAGATAATTGTTTTTAATTACGCCATTTATTCGTTCTGCTTTCCCATTTTCCCAGGCATATTCACACATACTGTTTTCCAGTTTGTTTTTGCCGGTTAATTGAAGAAAATCTTTTTCATAATATTGACCACCTCCATCTGAATGAATGATTAATCCTGTTAGATCAAGTCCTTCTCTAAGCTTTAAAGCCATTCTTAAAGCAGGAAGTGTAGTCTGACTGGTTAATAACCTTCTGGATGTACTGTGACCCACTATTCGTCTGGAGTAAGCATCAATCATAAAGGTGATGTAATAGAACTTGCCCTGGACATCAAAATAGGTGATATCACTCTGCCAAACCTGATTGAGTTGTTTGATTTCCAAGTCCAGAATCAGATTGTCAAAGCGGACCACACCAGAGCTATCGGTTGTCCTGCGCCAGTTTCTAAACCGTTCCACCATCAGTCCTTCATCTCTACAGAACGCTTCAAAAGCATCCCTGCCCATGTGCTCTACACCCAGTTTATAATACATATCTCTACAACCCATTGTGGGATGATCCTGACGAATCTGATTGATAATGGGCAGCAAATTGGCTCTCTCTTGTTCTTTAAGACAGTCTCTGCTCAATTGCTGATGAAAAGCCTGCTTGGTAATACCTATGCTGCTATACAGGCTGTTCATACTGTAGGAGTATCTTTGGCGGTGTCTCCAGAAGTATCGGGCTGTCTGGTAGAAAACTTTTTTTTAATATCAATCCCGTACATCTCCTCAGCGATATCAATCATCTTATCCTTAAAATCAATTAGTATCTGCTTCTGACCAACGATCCGTTCCAGCTCAGCTACTTTCTTTTTTAACTCCAACAACTCCCGGGTATCACTTTGTGTCTCAATGATCAGACGCTCTTTTTTATCTTTCATAAGCCCGAATTGGTCAAGCCAGCGATAAACGCTTGTATTGCTGACTTCATACTGCTTGCAAATATCGGAAACTCTAGACTTTCCGGTCTCTATTTCACGGACTTTCTGAAGCTTGAAGCTATCACTGAAACTACGCGTGTAACGCTCTGATTTACTTAATTTGTGAGTTTCTCTAACTGCCATTTTTTATACCTCTTTAGGTTTAATTCTTGGAATTAAACGGTCAACGTATTTCAGGCATTAACAAATTGACATTTGATAGTTGACAAAAAAGATTCGTAATTATGTCTGTAGTCAGGGTCTCGTAATTTTTAATTCGTAATTTTTAATTTTTAATTGATTATGTCTGTAGTCAGGGTCTCGTAATTTTTAATTCGTAATTCGTAATTTTTAATTGATTCTCTCCAATTTGCTTTTTTTTTCTTTCAGATCCGAATATTATATTTACCTTTGTTAGTGAACGCTCACTATTGTGCACCATGAGAATATCAAATAAGGAAAGTTTTACAGACCGGCAGGTTGAAATCATGCAGGCTGCCACCCAGCGAATTGATAAATACGGAATTCAGGATCTTACTATTAAGAACCTCGCCGCAGATCTGCAATTGTCTGAGGCAGCACTTTACCGGCACTTTAAAAGTAAGAATGATATTTTAATGAGTCTGCTTAATTACTTTATTCAGGAAATGAAGCAAAGACTTTCGGTTATAATCGACCAGGAAGAATTAAATGCCGGAGATATCTTAAAACAGATATTTGATTCCCAGCTTCGCAGTTTTGTGAATAATCCGGCCATTGTGAGTGTGATATTTTCTGAGGGAATTTTTCAGTTTAATAAAGATTTGAATAAAATGGTGATGGAGCTGATTGAGTTAATGCAAACCAATATTCAATCTGTAATAGTTAAAGGTATTG
>JBAZHY010000363.1:0-3254 GCA_041652175.1 Pedobacter sp. | reverse complement strand
AGCCCTGCAGATTTCTGCGGGGCTTTTTTATGTTCTTTAATATCTATATCGATGAATTGTCAGAAACAGATTTTTTTACGGAAGTTCTTAAATGTTTTTGTTTTTCGAAACAGAAAACAGTCAATGTAAAGCATACAGACTTTTTGAGATTTTAATTTTAGCAGGGCATCGGAGAATTTATTCCATTTAATTAAAGGTTATACACAAGTTCTGCTCGGAAATAAAGATTTCGTAAATTCGTGGCAATGAAAAAATCAAAACCAACCATATTGGTCGTTAACGACGACGGAATTACCGCAACAGGTATTAAAGTCCTGATTGAAGTGATGCAAAGCATCGGGAATGTTGTTGTGGTCGCACCTGATGGTCCGCAGTCGGGTACAGGGCATGCTATTACCATTGCAAAGCCTTTACGTCTTGACAAGGTGAATCTTTATGAAGGAGTGGAAATGTATAAATGCTCCGGTACCCCGGTAGATTGCGTAAAGCTCGCAGTGAATAAAGTCTTTAAAGGCAAAAAGCCTGATCTTTGTGTTTCGGGAATTAACCACGGCTTGAATAATTCAATTAATGTACTTTATTCAGGAACTATGTCGGCTGCCGTTGAGGGGGCAATTGAGAGTATACCTTCTATAGGTTTCTCTTTGGATGATTTTTCTCAGGAGGCTGATTTTAGCCATTGCCGGGAGTTTATTCTAAAGATTACAAATCAGGTTTTAAAGAATGGATTGCCCCAGGGTACTTTGCTTAATGTAAACTTTCCGAGAGGGGCAGGAATTAAGGGTATCAAGATCTGCCGGCAGGCTAATGCCAAATGGGCTGAAGAGTTTGATGAACGTTCGGATCCGAATCGTCGAAGCTATTACTGGCTCACGGGAGTATTTCAAAACAATGATCATGGTGAAGATACCGATGTCTGGGCATTGGACAATGGTTTTACTTCCGTAGTTCCTGTTCAGTTTGATCTGACTGCACATCATGCAATTCCATTATTGAATACCTGGGAGTTTTGATTGTCTATCTGAATCTGATTCGATGAAATACTATTTAATCGCCGGTGAAGCATCGGGTGATCTTCATGGATCTAATCTGATGAAGGCCCTGAAAAAGAACGATGCGGATGCAGAATTCAGGTATTTCGGAGGTGATCTCATGAAGGCTGAAGGAGGATATCTTCAAAAGCATTATTCAGGGATGGCTTTTATGGGTTTTGTCGAAGTGATTTCTAATCTCAGTACTGTACTCAGAAATATTAAAGCCGCAAAACAGGATGTTTTGGCTTTTAAGCCTGATGCCCTGATTCTGATCGATTTTCCCGGCTTTAATATGAAGATCGCTGAGTTTGCCAGGGCTAAGGGGATTAAAGTATTTTATTATATATCTCCCAAGGTTTGGGCCTGGAATCAGAAACGTGTATTGAAAATAAAAAAAAATGTCGACCGCATGTTTTGTATTCTTCCCTTTGAGGTAGAGTTCTATAAATTATGGGGTATGGAGGTTGATTATGTGGGTAATCCTATTCTGGACGCAATAGCTCAGAATATTCCTGATCAGCAATTCCGACAGAAGCATGGGTTAGATCAAAGACCAATCATTGCATTACTTCCGGGAAGCCGGAAACAGGAACTGGATCGGGTTCTTCCGGAAATGCTGGATTCTGCTTCCCGGTTTCCTGAATATCAGTATGTAATTGCGGGTGCACCTTCATTCTCTTTCGCAGACTATAGGAAATATATCGGTGAAGGCCAATATCCTATAGTTTTTAATGAGACTTATAATTTAATACTCCATTCAGCAGCAGCGGTAGTAACATCCGGGACAGCTACTCTGGAAACAGCATTATTGCGAATACCACAGGTTGTGGTATATAAAGGTAATCCGGTATCTATAGGGATTGCCCGTTTACTGGTCAGCATTAAATTTATTTCCCTGGTTAATCTGGTGATGGATTCTGCTATTGTAAAAGAACTGATTCAGGAAGATTGTTCGGGCGCAAAGATTGGCGATGAACTTAATCTGATCATGAAAGATTCTTCTTATCGCAGCCGGATGCTTCAGAACTATGAATTGCTTGCTCAAAGAATGGGAGGACCTGGAGCCTCAGGCCGGGCAGCAGAACTAATGTTTTCTTATCTTAAAAATAGTTAAAAGGGTTGATCCCTTTTTCTATTCTTGATCAATTTACTTATTTCCGATCAGGTTTAAAAAATTTTAATGCTAAGCAGGAATGTTGCTGATTGTTTTTTAGCAATATAAAACTATTAAAAAAATCGTAAATTAATATATCTGTTCGATGTTGATTTATAGCAACTTACAAATTCTTGAGGCTGTGTTTTTGTTCTATGTTACGAAGACTTCTCATATTGTCGCTATGTATTATTCCCATTCGTGGATTGGCTCAGGTTGTAACCGAGTGTCCTCAGAATATCGGGTTTGAGCTTGGATCGTTAAATAACTGGGAATGTTATATCGGCGAAATATCGGGTACCGGCGAGCGTTTCCCTGATGGAATCAGGCCTCCTGTAATCTCATTAATACAATCGGGTACAGTTCCGGGGCAGCATACTTTAATTCCCCGTTCTACCGGAGAGGATCCGTTTGGAAATTTTGCCCTGGATGCTCCTAATGGTAGTGAATACGTGGTTAGACTGGGTAATGATATAACCGGACGGGGGGCTGACAGGATTAGTTATACTGTTCGGGTACCTATAAATGTGGAGTCTTTTTCCATCATCTTTAGTTACGCGGTGGTATTTCAGAATCCAGGTCATAATTATGATGAACAACCAAAATTTACAGCAAGGGTTTTTGATGTAAATACAGACAATCAGACAGAATGCGGTTCTTTCGAGTTTGTTTCACAGGGTGGCTTGCCGGGTTTCAGAACCTCAGCCCGACAAGCAAATGTTCTCTTCAAACCGTGGTCGCCGGTACTGGTGAATTTATCCTCCTATCTGGGAAAGACCATTCGTTTGGAGTTTACAGTCAATGACTGCTCCCGCGGTGGTCATTTTGGATATGCATATATCGATTTTAATGAGAATTGTTCGATCCCGGTCACGGGAAATATTACCTGTCCTGATACCAAATCCATTACATTGAAAGCATTATCAGGCTTTTTCGGATACAGATGGTTTAATGCCGAATCACTTGAAAACTTAGGGAATGCTGATAGCCTGGTTCTATCGCCTGTTCCTCCTGTTGGTACAAAAATCGGGATTGAACTTGTTCCCTATCCGGGATTGGGTTGTACA
>JBAZHY010000362.1:0-3257 GCA_041652175.1 Pedobacter sp. | reverse complement strand
ATATCCTGTATGACGGATCCCTGGATTATTCAGATGAAGTTCTTGCCAGTTTCGATTTTGTGGTAGCTTCAATACATTCTATCCTGAATATGAATGAAGAAAAAGCTACTGAAAGATTGATCAAAGCAATAGAAAATCCATATACAAGTATTTTAGGCCATCCTACCGGTCGCCTGCTCCTGAGTCGAAGTGGTTATCCTATTGACCATAAGAAAATCATTGATGCCTGCGCTGCAAATGGTGTAATTATTGAAATTAATGCTAATCCTTTGCGTCTGGATCTCGACTGGAGATGGCATCAATATGCAGTTTCAAAAGGTGTTCTACTTTCGATTAATCCTGATGCACATCGTAAAGAAGGTTTTTATGATATGAAATATGGTACATTAATTGCCAGAAAAGGAGGATTAAGCAAAGAAAATTGTCTTAATGCTTTAGGTCTTGAGCAAATCCTTGAGATATTCGGGAAACAGAAAAAAAGATACTGATTTGAAAAAGGGAAAACTAAAAATACTCATAATCAGATTCAGCTCTATCGGGGATATTGTTCTAACCAGTCCTGTGATCAGGTGTTTAAAAACACAGTTGGAGAATATTGAACTGCATTATCTTACCAAAAAGGCGTTTGAACCGGTTCTTGCTGCTAATCCTTATATTGATAAACTCCATTTTCTGGATCAATCGCTCAATGAGTGCATCAGGAAATTAAAGTCAGAGGATTTCGATTTTGTGATCGACCTTCATCATAATCTGAGAACCTTACAGATTAAAACAAAACTGGGTATCAGATCTTCATCTTTTAACAAACTCAACTGGCAAAAATGGCTGCTCGTAAATTTTAAAAAAGACATCCTCCCTCCCGTTCATATTGTTGACCGTTATCTTAAAACAGTTGAATTCCTCGGAGTTAAAAATGATAATCAGGGGCTCGATTATTTTCTGCAGAAAGAATATGAATTAAAAGATATGCTTCCTGCCTCTCATCAGCAATATATTTCGGTAGTAATTGGTGCGCAACATGCAACAAAACGACTTCCGGAGGAAAAATTATATGAACTTTGCAGCAAAATAAAGTTTCCTGTTGTATTACTCGGCGGACCGGAAGATGGAGAACGCGGTGACCGAATTGCCATGGCTTGTGGAAGTCATGTATTTAATGCCTGCGGTAAATTCAAACTTGATCAGAGTGCGTTTCTGGTTAAGATGTCTGAAAAAGTAATAAGTCATGATACAGGATTAATGCATATTGCTGCTGCATTTAATAAACCCGTTTATTCTATCTGGGGAAATACAATGCCTGAATTTGGCATGTATCCCTATAAAACAGATAAATCCTATATATTTCAAGTCGATGGTTTAAGCTGTCGCCCCTGCTCTAAAATAGGCTACGAAGCTTGCCCGAAAGGTCATTTTAACTGTATGAATCAAATTAATCTGAAAGAAATTATCACTAAAATCAATGGCTAAACATTTGCTATTAATCCGTCATGCAAAATCAGATTGGGGAGATATCAACCTAAGAGATTTTAAACGTCCTTTAAATAACAGAGGGCATCATAATGCACCAGAAATGGCCCAAAGGTTGGTCAAAAGGAATTTAATCCCTGAGCAGATAGTAAGCAGTCCGGCATTAAGAGCGATAACCACGGCAGAATACTTTGCCAGGGAATTCGGCATGGATAGCGCTGAAATAATTCAGGAATCCGAAATATATGATGCACTGCCCTTTACTCTTCTCGAGATTATCAATAATCTGGATGATCAATCTGACTTTACGGCGTTAATCGGTCATAATCCGGGACTGACAAGCCTGTTAAATATATTCTGCGATACTTCGATTCAAAACATCCCGACCTGCGGCATGGCATTTATTCGTTTTCCTTTTGATTCATGGAAAATGCTTAGTAGCGGTACAGGTGAATTGGTATTTTTTGATTATCCGAAAAACACAGAATCCTGATTTTATTTATTCTTTCAGGCAAGTTTATAAACCTTCCCGGGTAAAGAAACCACTATTCCTTTCATTTCCATTCCTAAAATATTTACCGCCAGGCGACTTTGCTGAAGGGAACTCAGAAGGGCAAGATCATCTACTGTTATTTCTCCATGTTCCTGAATAATATCTGCAATTCTGCGCTCCTCGTCGTTCAGATCCACAAGCAGGCTAAGTTGTTTTTGTAAAGGCTTTGCAGCTTCCCTGATCCAGCCCATGATATATTCCAGATCAGCCATACCTGTTATCAGATTTGCCCGGTTCGTTTTGATCAAATGGTTACAACCTCTGCTGCATTCATCATTTATCCTGCCCGGAAACGCAAATACATCTCTGTTATAGGCATTTGCAAGTTCAGCTGTTATCAAAGCCCCGCCCCTAATATTAGCTTCAACAACAATAGTTAAATCGCTCAGTCCGGCGATGATCCGGTTACGTTTGGGAAAATTTTCACGGTCAGGAATAGTTCCTGACATGAACTCAGTAATTAAACCTCCGCATTCAAGCATCTTTTCTGCCATATTTCTGTGCATGGAAGGGTAAATACGGTCAAGCCCATGCGCCAGAACCCCTATGGTTGGAATTGAGTTTTTTAATGCCTCTCTATGAGCCGAACTGTCAATTCCATAAGCCAACCCACTAATTATCAACGGACTGTAAGTCTTCAGATCAGCGATCAAATTTCTGCAGATCTCACGTCCATAATCACTCGCATTCCTCGTACCCACGATACTGATCGATTTTGCACTGTTCAGAGCTGCATTACCTTTAAAGTAAAGCATGACCGGCGCATCAGCGCAATTTTTTAATCTTTTGGGATAATGTTCCGAACCGATAAATAGTGGGGTTATCTTAAATTTTTCTATAAATTCAAGTTCTTCTTCAGCACGACCGAAAACGGAGTGATTTAATATCTGTTCTACAGTTTTAGGGCCAATACCCGGAATTTTAGCAAGTTGCCTGCTTTTCGAATTAAATACCTCTTCAGCATTTCCACAATAACTCAGAAGGGCACGCGCCAGTACGGAACCAATACCCGGAAGACAGGAAAGAGCAATCTGATGAAATAATGACATCCTTAAAAATGATTGATAAATTAATAAACCCTGATAGTTCTATAATAATCAACAGCATTGGGGATGCCGTACAGCAAAACTCAATACCAATTATTGGGGGATATAAACCACGAATTTGGTATCAAAATAATCTTCTTTAAAATATTGGGAAAGCGGAATAAGCTCGGCCTTTAATCCTGATTCTTTAA